>NZ_JAAHGN010001180.1:0-2173 GCF_010672485.1 Moorena sp. SIO2C4
GGATTAGGAAATGCGATCGCTTTTTTTTAGGGCGTTGCTTAATAATGGAATGATTTTAAGAGTTTTCTGGAATGGACATGTTGGTGGAATGGGCATCTTGCGTGGAACTGGCATCTTGGTAGAACTGGCATCTTGCCAGTTTCATGCTTATTTTCGAGCGGGCAGGATGCCCACATATTTTCGAGCGGGCAGGATGCCCACTCTACTCCTATTCATTCGAAGATTCAGCAACGCCGAATTTTTTCTTATTCCCTATTCCCTAGTGATCCAACCAAACCGCTAAATCCGTTGCTGTCTCAAAATCCAACAACGCTTCACTCAATTCCTCCAATCGAGTAATGGATAATCCCTCAATCTGCTGTTGGAGCCCAGGCTCAAGTAAACCTAACCTCAGGGTTAGCTGACGCATCACAATTAATACCGCTTCCTGCTGCTTTCCTCGGTCGAGTCCCTGCTGGAGTCCCTGCTGGAGTCCCTGCTGGATTCCCTGCTGGATTCCCTTCTGGACTCCCTTTTGGATAATATCTTGATAGGTGACTGATTCTTCCATAACTTCCTCCCTCAACAATCGACGCACTAAATTTTTGTCAAACCGTAAACCAGCCAGCACATCCACACAGGCTGCTAAGTTTCCTCGTAATGGTTTTTCTTCAATGTCTTGATGCAGTCGCTCATGGGGGAAACCCCATGAGCGACTGCATCAAGACAGTGTAGTGAATCTGAGCTAAAAAATTGATCGCACCTGGATCTTGTTTATTTATTCAAGTTATGATACCGGAGTATTTCTGATTGACAGAATACCTTTAGATAAGATCTAAATCAGAAGGGTGCATCTCATTAAAGGTGTTTGACCTGGTGCCTGGAACAGGCATCTTGGTGGAACAGGCATCTTGCCTGTTTCCAGATCCACTGCTCCCTGTTCCCAGATCCGCTGTTCCCTACTCCCTATTCCCTACTCCCTACTCCCTACTCCCTACTCCCTATTCCCTTTGCTATTAGCTGAATGAGCATCCTAGAGTTAGAGTCTACTCTCAATCGTTATGAAGCTGCCCTGACCGCCCTTGAAAAAACTGACAATAATCCATCTCCTGAAGCCATTCTTCGTGTCCTGATTGCTCGCAATATTGTTCAGGAAAAATTTGCTGATATTGCCCACATTTCTAAAGATAAACTGATTAAACTGATTGAGTTAGATAGCAGATTGAAAAAGCAGGCTGGTTTGATTACTCAGACTGTGCAATTAACTAATTGGCGGACTAGCTTTCATCCCCCACAAGACTACTGGTGGTGGTTTCTACAAGCACCTACTCATCGCTTAGACCGTTTCGACTGGCTGTGGAATGCACTGACAGTTACTTCTTTAACGGCATCGGTGAGTCTAGTGGTAGATATTTCCTCCCGTTTTTTAAGTACTAGTCCGGGTTTTATAGGTTCTTTTGCGGTGATTTCCCAGAGTGCATTGACCTTGTTGACAGCTGGGGGGGTTTTAACCAAAGCTGGTCGTACAGGTGTTGAAGAAATTCTATCGGGATTAGGGATTAAAAAATATCTTTGGCAAGAAGTAAAATTGGGACTATCGGTGGTACTTTTAGTTTCGTTAATTGGCTTTCGAGGATCTTTGCCCTTGATTTCGGACTGCTTTAATAAATGGGGTTTCGACAAATATGATAATAAAGGAGACTGGTCAAGTGCTCAGTCTAATTATGAACGAGCATTGAGTCTCAATCCAGATAATGCCGAAGCGCACTACAATTTGGGTCGTCTTTATGAAGATTTACAGGAGTTGGATAAGGCGCGAACTCAGTATAGGTTAGCGGTAGAGGGGGGTTTAGATGCTGCTTATAATGAATTGGTGCGGTTGTATATTCAAGATAAAAACTATTCCCAAGCGGTATCTTTACTTTTGAAGGGGTTAGATACTGTGCCAGAAGCAGAAACGGGAACTCAATATGCATTATTGAAAAACTTAGGCTGGGCTAGGTTGAAGCAAGAACGCTATGCCGAAGCCGAAACCTACCTCAGAGATGCTATTGAACTAGACAAAACCTTTACGCGAACTCCGGCAGCGGCTCACTGTTTATTAGCGCAAGTCATTGAAAACAAACCAGAAAAAGATCCAGACAATGCCTTGGCAGAATGGAAAATTTGTTTACGCTATACTGATATCCGTAAC
>NZ_JAAHGN010001181.1:0-2173 GCF_010672485.1 Moorena sp. SIO2C4
ATTGTTATTAATCTACTACGTAGTAACGGTTTTTCATCTGTGACTATTGCTCAAAGATTAATTAGCAACAACATCCCCACACTTTTGGCACTTTTGCAATAATTTTGGGAATGAAACAGCCCTGGGGCTGGGGGGGATCTAATATCTTGCGGAAAACTTTGAAAACACGCCCTAGCCCCCCAAGCGAGCAATCCCTCGCTTGGGGGGCTAGGGGGGCTTTAACTTTCACCAGATGATCGCGCATTCATTCCTTAATTCAGCAACGCCCAAAAAAAAAGTGGCAAGTCACACTAGTGTTACTGATCCCAATTCTGGAAACTACGGCTACCCATCAATTTAATCTCCCCATCTCCCGATCTCCCCATCGCCCGATCTCCCCATCTCCCCATCTCCCCATCGCCCGATCTCCCCATCGCCCGATCTCCCGATCTCCCCACACGTCCCACACCTCCCACACTACCCGTTTGACCCTCAGGTAAAAAACCTACCCCTGTGGGCTACTCCCTGCTCCCTAAAACCAACACCTATCCTAATCAATCAGACGAAACACTTTCTTCTGCTTTTGAGCAGGTTGTTGTGATTGTTCTTGCTTAATTGTTTCTGGGTTGCTAGAGGGCTTCTGAGACTCTTTTGGCTCAGTTGATTCGCTAACTTTTGGTTTTTTCTCAAATACATTAACTCCTGCACCTTCTAACTCAATTACCCCTTCTGGAGAGACCCTGGCAATCTTTCCACTCAAAGCGGCTACCCAATCAGCAAAGCTATCCATCTTTTCTACTTGCTTTTTAAGGGTCTTGCGATTGAGTTCTGCCTGAACGGTTATGCCATTGTCCCCAGTCAGGAGTAAGGTAACTTTCTTGCCTTGCTCCGGTAAATTGGGTCTTTCGGTAAACTTGATGGTGATTTCGGGTTTTCTTCCTTGAATCATGATAACTTCATTGGGTTTAGTTTTAGGGCTTGGTTGAGGTTGATAGTCAGTTTTTTCTTCGGAGTAATGGGAATAGAAATTTGAGTCTTCTAGATTTACGTTAACTGGATGAGCTTCTTCTATGTAGAGTTGCTCTCCTACTCGTCTACAAAATAATTCCCAGAAATCATCCTTTTCTGCTGGTTGTGGCAAAGACCCCTGGAGACTTAACAAAAAAGGCTGCCATGGATAACTTTTGGCTTTTCCTCTAGGAGGCAGGTGATTGCGTTCTACATACATCACCACTGCTTCTGGCTTGACATCGTGAATTAAACCACGAACTCGAAACTGATCGACTCTTTCATCACTGGGAGAATGACGTAGAGTAGTTTTCCCCTCTAGGGGAATAAATTTTTTGATTTGAATTTGAGCCAGTTTTCCTGCCTTGGTGATGCGGAAATATACTCGCCAGAGATAGACTTTTTTCTCACCAAAAGAGGGGTTGGTACTTAATTTCTTCCACAAGGGTTGGTGCATATAGGCACTGAAGCTGATTCCTTGTTTGAGAACAAGAGTTCCTTTAACTGACCTATTAGGCTCTTGAGATGGGTTTGGGTCAAATCGCCCAAACAGATAGCCCAGAGCCGAAAACTCGGTTGGACGACTAGGAGGGGTAAAGGGGACAACAACTTCCATTGGATTGGTAATTAAGGAGCCATTATATTTTAGACTATCAAATCACAGCAATCAGATGGACTTAACTGGTTGAGTTTTACTTCCGATAATTTACTAAGGCTGTGGATATTGTTGAGGAAGAAGAGCTTACTCCCTGTTTTCAGCAGGAAAGGGAAACCCTGGAAAGCAAGGGGTCCCAGTGATTGAATCTGTCTAGGAATGGGGGTGACGAGGGTGTGCGATCGCCTTTTTGGTATTCAACCAGGATAACGTTGGCTCTACCAGCTCTGCTAGGTTTATGTATAATTTGATACATTTTTTGCCATGGAAGCAAAACTTACAGCACTTTTCAATAACTATTTCTGGTTTAGTCCTATAGTTGAGTAGATTAAAATTGCTAAACTATGGAATAATAATTAATTATATAGCATTTTTCAACTAAGTGATAAATGCTATAACACAAACAAAAAAAACATTATCATCACCACCCATGCTCCCATGATCAGATTAGGTTTGATTCCCACACTTTTATTACTCCCTTCTCAACCGACTTAATCTAGCCCATGTCAAGTTTTATCACCTCAATCACCG
>NZ_JAAHGN010001182.1:0-2172 GCF_010672485.1 Moorena sp. SIO2C4
TCCTGAAGGGCGGGGTTTTCACCCGCATCCGTTAGACAGTTAGACTTTTGAGGTTTTTATTCCTCGCGAAGTCCCCTACTCATACCCCTCTATTTTCTAGAGGCTCCTAGTAGGAACAAGCCGCACTGACTTCTGACTTCTGACTTCTGACTTCTGCTATACCATTCCTGTAGCTATTTCAGATAAGCTGAGATATGTTGATATAACAGAGTTAAAAATATATGATCTAATAGGATATAGGATAGTGGTGCAGTGGGACTATTTGAAGACCTGAATCGATTTCTAGAAAGTCGTCTAGAAGAATTTCTCCGCAACAATCCTCATCTAGAGTTACAGGCACTAGAGGAGCAGTTGCGCGAGCAAGAAAAAGACACACTGCGGCTAATTATTGACTTACAGCAACAGGAAAAGCGGTTGCAAGACCAAATTCTCGCCGTTGCCAAAGACATTCAACGTTGGCATGAGCGTATTGACAAGGCGAAGTCCCACAACAGATTTGATTGGGCTAAAGCAGCTCAAGAGCGAGAAGCAGCTCTGTTACGTCAAGGCAATCAGCTTTGGGGCCAGATGGAAGGGGTTAAACAGCGAATTACGAAAGCCAAGGAACTCCAAGAACAGATTAAAAACCATCGCGCTGAAGTGCAGGCTAAAGCTAGAGATACAGCAGCAGCTCGCGCAAGTTCTCAGCCTAAGCAGAACTCCCAGACATTTGCCTGGAATCAGACTACCAACAGTAACCAATACAATATCCCTTCTGGTGTAGACCCTTTAGAGCAACAGTTTAAAAGCTGGGAAATGGATGAAGAGTTGGAGCAAATGAAGCGGAATATGAACGGTTGATCTAAGCTATCAGCTATCAGCTATCAGCTATCAGCTATCAGCTATCAGCTATCAGCTATCAGCTTTTGAATCAAAGAGGTAAGCATTCGTTTCATCTGAGTTATTTCACAGGCTAGAAGCCTGATCCACAAAGCTGATCGCTTAGGGTGAGACAAAGCCCAACGGCTGAAAGATGACATGAATTCTTCATTCATTCTTTTTTTCAAAAGGACGATTAATAATAAAAGAAATTGATTTTTGTGGGAGAGGCAAGGTAGGAAATAAGGACTGCTTTGTAGCGTTTAATTTAGCAGTATTGGCAATGTCTTGGTCTTGGCTGTCTTGGCTTAGATTAGGAGCAGATGAATCAGATGGGAAGGAAGGCTGGCGAAAAATCCAGCCTGGATGCTTGCCATAGTTAGAAGCGATCGCTAATAAGGCTCCTGCTAAGATAAACACCGGTAGTGGTAGAGTTACGTGTCTAACCCACTGGTAGATTTCCACCATAACAAAAAACACCAAAACACTGGCTATCCAAATTCTTATAACTCTATCCGATACCATGCCAATCTTATGCTCTGATTCGGTTTGTTCCGTCTGAGGAAGCTGATGGAATTGGAGTCACGCAAACATTTATCCATCAGCTCCTGTAGACCATACTACACCTTGGCTGCTACTTTGGCTTCACCAGATACTAAGCTTTCATAAGTTGACCGCATCTTCAGACCAACGAGAACCTGGAACAACCCAGAACCGTTGTTAGAGCCAGGATAATCGGTGTGCTTGAGCAATAACTCGGTCATCTCTCCATAGTACTTGGTTGAGGTCTTGCTGAGGTGACTTTCGATGTAAATCATCTCCTCTAGGTTATCGAACTGACCATCTACCTCTAGTACAGAGACTTCGTTACCCATGTAGCTGTCTGGCCCATAGTACATTTTCAGACCAGGATAAGCACAGGTTAGCTTGCGACCACAAGGTCTCCAGTCGATGGTTGACCCTTCATCAAACAGATAAACTGGGTCGAAGTTTTCCACCCCTTCCTTCTGAAGTAGGCGCACCCGCAGTAGATTGCTTTCCTTAGCTGCCTCTCCCTGAAGCAGCTGTGTGGGAAAGATTTGAATGACCACATCAGCGTATTGCTTCTGGACTTCAATGTAAGCTTCAAAGTCTGGACGTCTAGCTTCAATCGACGCTAGGATATCCTCATAACGGTGGCCCCGTTCTGCCATGTCCCGCTGGATTTTCCATTGGATTTTGACTTCATCGCTAATGTCTAGGTAAACGCCGAAGTCAACCAGCTCACGCACCCGCTCATCATAAAGAGGGTGCAGACCTTCAATGACTATGACT
>NZ_JAAHGN010001183.1:0-2169 GCF_010672485.1 Moorena sp. SIO2C4
TCCCGATGGCTATTAACGCCAATATAGAGGTTGGTTCTGGAACGGAGGTGGGATCAGTTGGTGTTGGAACGGAGGGGGGATCAGTTGGTTCCAGTCTGACTACATTGACATTATCGATTAGTAGTCCTGAATCAAAAGCACCATCCCCAACATCTGTCACACCTATGGTGAAGGTGTAGGTTCCAGAAGCAGCAATTGTCTGAGAGTAGGTGCTAAAACCAGTTTCATTCACAAAAGGTGTCATGGAATCAGCTAATACTGAGAACGTATCAGCCAAACCACTCACCTGACCGGAAATTCCCACAAAAGCGAAGTCATTAAAATATTCGGAACCGTAATCATCTGTGAGGAAGTTGTAATCGAAATTAAGCACATCTCCTGCAACGGCTGTAAAGGTAGTTCTGATTGCTGATCCTTCAAACACCTCCCCCTTTCCCGCGCCCAGATTATCCAGCGCTGTAATGTTCAGCTCTAGAAAATTGGCTAGCTCCAGGAAGTTCTCTTTTTCCTGGGGAAGGAATGTATCTAGCTGGGCATAGAAACTGCCGTCAGTAGGTTTACTACCAAAACCTGCGGTGCGCACAGAAGCACTACCCAATGTTTCCCAGCCCGTAAAATCGTTTTCAAAACTACCATTAGTGATGATGGCAGCTGAGGCAGGATTAGTATCCAATAAACTGGCCACACCGATCAGGCTGACAATACCTGTTCTCAAAGAGAAGCACTTGTGGTTTTTAAGCTGAAACATATTTATTATCTTTGTTGAGAACTAGAGATTAGTCATGGGTAGATGCTTCCCAGTTCCAAAGTGGATATTTTGTCCGAGTAGACGCTGGAAACCCATCTGACAGTCTTGGGTTGAAGACTGACCGGATTGCTGATTGGTTCCACACGTAACCTCGAAGCTGATCTTGACAATCCTAAATCACCTGTGGTTAATCATCCGATGATAAAATCGCCATCTTCTTGAATATCTATAGTTAGATCGTTTGGATCAACATTTTTCAGGGTAGCTAATGTTCTGAAGGGGGTGTTGCCTTGAAGACCATCTCGATCTACTTTAATAAGAGCATGTGAACCAAACTGATCAATTTCCAACTCAATTTTCAACCAATCGTCAACATTGGCATCTGAATTCAAACCGTATTCTTCAACAAGATCCCAAAAGAAACCAGAGGTTAGAACCACAATATCTTCATCGTTGGGATCGAAGTTTTCGATCAGGTCCGTCCTCTCGGAAAACGTCTTATACCAGATCACATCAGCAGAATTATCAATACCAGGGTTGATATAGTCACCTCCGGGACCTCCGAATAGACTGTCAGCACCCCCTTGGCCGTAGATCTCATCTCGTACAACTTGTTCATCGCTACCTCGGAGGTCGTCATCGTGCTCTGTGCCATTTATTTGATTAATCTCTGTGTCATTTATTTGATTACTGTTTCTGCCATTTATTTGATTAGTATCTCTGGTACTCATAAGTGTTTAGTATGTGCTAACTCTGTGGGTTTTGATTGTTTGAATCCTTGAATTTTAAGTCATTAGCAGAGGCATATTTTTCTCTATTAACGAGAAAAATATCTTTACTGCTACTGAGGGTTTAGAGTGGCAGCACACCCAGGAATTACTCTCCTAAAGGAGAAAAATATATTTTTCTATTTGTCCATAAAAACCTGCTAAATTATAACGATTTTTTTGGAATGTTAACTCGGGTTTAATACTAAAAATATTTTTCATTCATAATCTTTATCAATAGTTTAAGTTTAGTGAGACTTTGTGTGAAAATTGTGAAGCAATTTGATAATAATAATGAAAGGTCAAGTGGTGATGCCTATTATTAATTTTTCAATCCAGTTAGAGGAAAATCCGGAATACTTGTCTGATAATTTTTTTGGTTATATCACAATTGTATAGGCACGAGGGAGAAACGAAGGGAGGATAAGCGTGCAAAACCTTTAAAGGGTTTAAAATCCTAAAAACTACAAAAGGTATAAGAGGGATAAGGTGTACCAATTTCATTTATCCGAGCTACACATGCTGAGGAGGTATAGCGCTACGTGCAAGTCTCAAGTGAGAAGTCAGAAGTCAAAAGTAAGCATTGACTAGGTTTCGGAGTTTAGAAGCGATGCAGAGGTGCGACCCGTGGCGAATTTAATTCGCCAAGGTCAA
>NZ_JAAHGN010001184.1:0-2168 GCF_010672485.1 Moorena sp. SIO2C4
TCCTGAAGATTCCCAATTTCCTACTTTAATTTCTGTGGATGGGGAAATTTACCAGAGTCAGCTGATCTTCCAGATTAATAAAATTTTTCCAGGACAGAACTATATCCCAGATTTAACTGAATCACCTCTGCTTGCTTACAGTCCGATGGTTTTTATGACCCAAGCTGATTTAGCCGGAGGTTTAGCAGCAGTGGACGATCTCTATGTTTCCTTGGTAGAGGCGAAAAATCACCAGGATCTAGACTCCAAAGCGGCTCCTTTACCAATAACTTACGTTCACACTGCTCCAACCCGTTCCAATTCTGGCTTGCAAACCCTAGTGGCTCAATTTGCTTCGGTTTCCGGTAAGCGTCCTCAAGAACTCACCATAGCCGATGTTAAAAAATACCAAGATCGGGTTCAGAAAATCCAAAACAAAATCACCCGTTACGGCAAATCCACCGGATCTTTAGCGAAATCGATGGTAAAAAACGGTCCGTTTTGGGCTTCTGTGGGCTCTGTCTATGAATCTTTAGTGATTTCTGCCAACAGCCAAGGTAATAATACGGTTAACTATCAAGCGGTTTATCCTTCCGCTACCTTCAGTTCCAACATCCGCGCCATCCTCCCCAATGCCCCATGGGTGAGTGAAAAAGAGAAAGCAGCAGGGGAAAAAGTTATTGAATTCCTACGGCAACCAGAAACCCAAAAAATTGCGGTAGACTTGGGCTTACGTCCGGGGATTCCAGGGGTGCCCCTTGGCAGTAAGTTTTCCCCTCAATTTGGGGTACAAGCTAATCCTCAATACGATTCCTACCGTCCTCCTAAACCGGAAGTGGTAGAAGCGATGTTGCAAAGTTGGCAAAGCTACGCCAAAAAACCTTCCCAAGTTGCTTTAGTCGTAGATGTTTCCGGTTCTATGAGAGGTGAGAAACTCTCGGGTGTGCAGAATACGTTACTGAACTACGTGCAGAATCTCGGTTCAAGGGAAAAGATAGCAATTATTCCTTTCAGTAATGAGATTAAGCAGCCATTTATGGTGGAAGGAACACCCCAAGGAAAAGCTGAGGGGATAAAATTTATCGGTAGTCTGAAAGCTGGGGGAGGAACTCGATTATATGATAGTGCTATTTTTGCTCGGAACTGGTTAAAACAAAATTTTAAAACAGACGCGATTAATGCGGTGTTGATTTTGACCGATGGTCAGGATTCTGGCTCAGAAATTACTCTCGATAACCTCTCAAAACAATTACAAAGCAGTAACTTTGAAGCGGAGGAAAGTATTGCTTTTTTTACCGTCGGTTACGGCAAACAAGGAGAATTTAGTCCTAAAGTCCTGCAAACAATTGCTGAACTAAATGGGGGCTATTATCGTCAGGGCAATCCCGAAACAATTTCTAATTTAATCGCAGATTTACAAGTTGAGTTTTAAGTACAGCAGTTTTCAATTGGGTGAGGTACAGATTCTTGGGTTTTAGGGAACAGGGAACAGGGAACAGGGAACAGGGAAAAAAATTTAGATGTACCTCATTAAAATAGTTAACCATATATAGTTAAAGTAAATTATCAGTCGCTGATTACCGATTACTAAACCCATGTTAACCTTTGCAAATCCTCTTCATTATCCCCTAGCGGTCTTAGCAGGAGGTGTAGTCCTGGCGATCGCAGTACGAGTTGCTCGACTTCCGAGCCCCATTGCTATTCCCCTAGCAGGAGTGGTCACGGTGGCTAGTGCCACTGTTCTTAAGCAAAAGGAAAGTCAACCACGCCCGACCCTACAAAACCCTGCTTTGGAAAGGGAATTACAACAGGTACGACAACAGGCTCAACTGATTGCTCAAAAAGCAGAAAGCCTGCGCTCAGAATCGGAAAAACTTGCCCTTGCTACCACCGAAATGGAGCTACTTTCTACTATTCAATTCGCATGCGATCGCGCTTTGGAATTACCCAGCAAAATTGACCAATTCTCCCAACGTCTCCATGGTACCGACTCCCTGCTTTCAGTAACCGATTTACAGCAGCAGTTGCAAGAGGTAGAAGCCAAACAAAATAATAGTTCTGGAGTCGCTAGGCAACAATTACAGCAATTAGCGACTAGCTTAAAGCACAATATTACCCTTGCCCGACAAGGGGAAGATGCCAGACAAGCCCAGGTGATTGCTCTAGCTACTTTGATTACTGATACTGCG
>NZ_JAAHGN010001185.1:0-2167 GCF_010672485.1 Moorena sp. SIO2C4
TCCTCGCAACGGTTTCCCCTCGCCAAGCCATCGGTTTAGCAACCCTAAGCATCGGTCAACCAGCTCAGTTATTACGCTGGCATCTCGATGAGGAAACATCAAAGCTGAGTTGGCAGCGTTTGTAGTCTCACTCTTCCGACTCCCGATTCCCGATTCCCGATTCCCTCGGTGCGCGCCTCCTAGGGCGAGTAAATCGCCCTTGGGTCGCACCGCTCCCGACTCCCGACTCCCGACTCCCTACAGGTAAATTAATAAAACTTAAACAATCAAGTCAACGGAGAAGCCTAATTGAGTAGTACGCTGTAGAACTAGAGCGTAAGGTAAATTTTTTTATGGCAGAACTAAAACGTGGTGCAAAAGTTCGGATTAAAAGAAAAGAATCCTACTGGTATAACGATGTGGGAACTGTGGCTAGTGTAGACAAAAGTGGTATCAAATACCCAGTGATTGTCCGCTTTGATAAGGTCAACTACGCTGGCTATAGTGGTAGCCCCTCTGGGGTGAACACCAATAACTTTGCACCCACTGAACTGGAAGTAGTTGGTTAACCTAGCCAGACTCAGGAATTTGAGTTCCTGGTGTCTGTAGAGTGCTAAGTTAACACGGTAGCACTCACCATTGATCAACTAAAGCACTCAATCGTGCCGGAACTACCAGAAGTTGAAACAATTCGCCTGGGTCTAAATCAAGTGACTACAGGCCAGGAAATCCAGGGTGGAGAGGTGTTACTATCGCGCACCATCGCCCACCCTATTTCTCCGAAAGATTTTTTAGCCCAACTCAAAACTGTCACCATTAGTGATTGGCATCGACGGGGCAAATACCTACTCGCTAAACTAACCAAGTCAGATACTGATCAAGCCGGTTGGTTAGGTGTTCACCTCCGGATGACTGGTCAACTGCTATGGCTAAGTCAAGACCAGCCTCAGCCAAAACACACGCGAGTGCGATTATTTTTCCCAAACAACCAGGAGTTAAGGTTTATCGACCAGCGCACTTTTGGTCGAATGTGGTGGATTCCGCCATCCCATTTACCAGAAACCATTATCACTGGTCTAAAGCAACTCGGACCAGAACCGTTTTCCCAGGAATTTTCTACAGATTACCTAGTCAGTAAGCTCCATCACCGCCAGCGTGCGATTAAAACCGCCTTGCTCGATCAGTCCCTGGTAGCAGGAATAGGTAATATCTATGCCGATGAAGCATTATTCTTGAGTGGTATTCGACCAGAAACCCTTTGTAAAGATTTGGGGTTAGAGCAGATCGAAAAGCTGAGCATCGCGGTTATCCAAGTATTGCAAAAAGCGATTGAGTCTGGTGGTACCACGTTTAGTGATTTTATCAACGTCCAGGGAGTCAATGGCAACTATAAGGGGATTGCCTGGGTTTATGGTCGCACCGGAGAACCCTGTCGTATCTGTAGCACCCCCATCCAGCGAACCAAATTAGTCGGTCGCTCCGCTCACTTTTGTCCGAACTGTCAGCGTTGATCAGGCTGGGAAGTGTCGGAAGTGTCGGAAGTGTCGGAAGTGTCGAGATTTCTATTCCCGATTTCCGATTCCCGATTCCCGACTCCCGATTCCCGATTCCCCATTCCCGATTCCCCATTCCCCCGATACAATAGAATAGGAAAGACAAAAGAGATTTTATGGCTGGGAAAATTAAAAAGGGAGTATTGGTTCGGGCTATCCAAGCCCAGTTAGAAGGTAGCCTGGAAGCCAAAGCAAGTGACCCCCGCTTTTCCTCTTATCTGTTTGAAACTGATGGGGAAATTCTTGATATCAAGGGGGATTATGCCCTGGTCAAATTTGGTCGGGTACCTACCCCCAACATTTGGTTGCGCATTGACCAGTTGGAAATCTCCTCTTGAATAGTAAAGAGTAGGGAGTAGGGAGTAGGGAGCGGTGCGACCCCGCGCTTTTTTAAAGCGCTAGGGAACGCGCACCGTAGAAAAATGGGGAGATGGAAAGAATTATTCCGAAAAATATTGTATAATTAGATACATATTTATAATTCTAAGTAACGAAAGTACATACTCGCCCCAATGTTCACAAACCTACCCTTGTGAGCTTTGGCACCCATAGCCCCCTAAATACCCCAATTTTGGGGAGTTCCTGAAAAGCGATTGGCCGTAGGCCACGCTACGCGAACGCATTTCAACGCTACA
>NZ_JAAHGN010001186.1:0-2158 GCF_010672485.1 Moorena sp. SIO2C4
GATTAGAGTCGATGCCTGGTATTACCCAGGGCACCTCTCCTTCAAATCCGGACGTGAAAGTTTCCCCTCATCCGGCTCCTGGATATCCTAGTCTTTCGACTTGCCCCCGTGGATGTTTTGGTGACAACTTTGGTGGACAGCCATGAGGTTGTTTTTCTTCCAGTTGTCATGATTTCCATCAATGTGGTGGAGATGTACTCTTTCTTCATCGATGAATTTCATTCCGCAATATCCACAGGAATGGTTTTGTCTCTTCAAAGCTTCTACGGTAGCATCGGAGTAGAGCGTAGAATTTCTCTGGCTCCAATAGACTAAGTCTCCGTCATAAGGGGACTTAGTCCCTTTTACCATTACGTGTTTGTTTTGTTCATACCCTACTGCGGGGAAACCTTTCTTGCACAGTTCATTGGCCTGATACCGGTTTACCTTCTTTTCGCTACGGAATTTCCGGTTTGCGGTTCTTCTTGTATGCCATAAACTGTCTCGGGAACTGCTCATATCGCAATTTTTATGGTAATTCCTCCACCCACGCACAATGGGGGCTAGTTTCTTAGCTTTGACTTTTGCACCATAATTCGAGCTGTTGACTACGGCCTTAATTTTCCTGCGGATGTTCCTGTGATTCTCCACTGAGGGAGTACAGTGGAACTTTCCGTTTTGTTTGACACGCATATGCCATCCTAGAAAATCGAATCCGTCTGTCGTCTTGGTTATCTTGGTCTTTTCTTCACTGATTTCCATCCCGCGTTCTGCCAGGAATTTCTTGATTTTGTTCAAGATTTTCTCGGCGTTATCTTTTGGCTTAAGGAATATCACCATATCGTCTGCATATCTGACGCTTGGGTGTATATCCTCTATTCCGTCAAGTGCAATATTGGCGAGTAATGGGCTAACGACGCCTCCCTGTGGGGTTCCTTGCTCAGGAAATCCCAGGTCAACTCCTGCTTTGAGACAGCGGAATATCCCAGTCTTCAAACTTGCTGGTGCAATTACCCTATCCATTATGGACTTGTGGGAGATGCGATCGAAGCATTTCTTGATGTCCAGCTCGACCACTCTTTTGGTGATGCCTTTTGAATGTGCGTTCAAGTTAGTGAACACGTATTTTTGGGCATCGTGGGCACTTCTTCCTGTTCTGAACCCATAACTACGGGCATGGAACAAGGCTTCATGTGCTGGTTCGAGAGCGAATTTTGCTAGACATTGCCATGCTCTATCGGAGATTGTTGGTATCTTGAGTATCCTTACTTTCCCATTCTTTTTAGGGATTGAGATTTCTCGGAGGCCGGAGTGCTTCCAGTCGAGGGCGTTTTGCCTCATATTCTCAAGTAGTCCCAGTCTCTCGTCATAATTCAGTGCAGTTTTCCCATCGATACCGGCGGTTTTCTTGCCCTGATTGAGCTGTGTTACTTGACGGATGGCCAAGAGCTGTGCTGAACGGGATTTCAGTATCAGTTTCTGTAGAGACCGAGCTTTTCTCAAGTCACCAGCTTGAACCGCTTTGTACACGCGCCTCTGTAGGCGGAAAAGATTTTTCCGGAGTTGCTTCCAGTTTTGTCTTTTCCAAAGGTCACTAGACTTTTGTCTGTGTCTACCCATTCTCTCCGTTGGTTTGTGTGTTCTGAATACCCGTGCCCAGTTTTGAGCACATCTTACCCGATGGTGGGGATTAGGCTTGGCATAGCTTACCGAAGTTACGACTGTTCTCCAGACCCAAGTATTGCCATCGTTTTTACTCGTTCCATTTCCCAGATTGTTTTGATGATTTAGGGCAGTCCACTTTGCCTATCCTCTTCTCGGAGATTACGGATAACCATATATCTTTCCGTGAGAATGAGAGGATGCCATACACATGTTTTGTTCAGACTGTGTTGGATAAGTAAGACACTTTTCCAGGACTTATTTACCCATGTCATCTCCCCGTTAGCGGCAGTGTGGCTAATCTGTTTCACCTCTGATTCCGCCCTGGTGCCAGCTTCACTCTGGTGAAATGCCGTTCACCTCGGTGTGGCCAAAGATAGGGAGTCACTTGTCTCCTCAAGGGGTGGGTTTTCACCACCATCCAAGAAATAGTTAGGATTTCGGGGGTTATCCCGCGAATCCCTTAGCTCATACCCCTCTAGTTTCTAGAGGCTCCTAGCTAAAACGAGCCGCACTA
>NZ_JAAHGN010001187.1:0-2154 GCF_010672485.1 Moorena sp. SIO2C4
GGTGCGGCTCGTTCTTACTAGGAGCCTCTAGAAACTAGAGGGGTATGAGTAAGGGGAATCGTGAGGGTAACACCCTCAAAAGATTTCTAACTATCTATTGGATGGCGGTGAAAACCCGCCCCTTGAAGAGATAAGTGACTCCCTATCTGGCCACACCGAGCAGGGCGACATCCCTACAGAGTGAAGCTGGCACCAGGGCGCAATCAGTTGAAAAGAAGCAGGTAACAACACTGGCGCTAAAGGGGAGGTGACATGGTTAAACAAGTCCTAGAAAAATGTCCTACCAGCCTACCATAACCTGAAAAACCAATATGGAATGTATCCTCTACTCTCACAGCGTCTTCTCCAGAATAGCTGTAATCTCCGAGAGGAGGATGGGCAAATTGGACTGACCTAAATCACCACAACAATCTAATAGATGGAACGAGTAAAAACGGCAGCAACACGAGGTCTAAGGAACGGTCGAAACCCTAGTAAGTTATGTCAAACTTAATCCCTCCTGCCGGGTAGGATGTGACCGAAAACTGGTCACGGGTATCAAGTATATAGACTTTGGAGAAGAGCATGGGTAGACACAGCAAAAAAGCTAGTGACCTTTGGAAAGGGCAACAGTGGAAGAAACTTCGCCAAAACCTTTTTCGCCTACAAAGACGTTTATATAAAGCAGTTCAAGCTGGAAACCTGAGAAAAGCCAGGTCTCTACAGAAACTGATCATGAAATCCCGCTCAGCACAACTACTGGCCATCCGTCAAGTAACACAGCTCAACAAGGGTAAGAAAACCCCCGGCATTGATGGTAAGTCATCCCTCACATACCGGCAGAGATTAGAGCTACTTGAGCTATTGAACCAATATGGCTCCGACTGGAAACATACTGGACTACGGGAAGTCCCGATAGCCAAGAAGAACGGGAAAACGCGAATGCTGAAAATCCCGACAATCGCTGATAGAGCATGGCAATGTCTAGTGAAATACGCCCTAGAACCTGCACACGAAGCTACCTTTCACGCCCGGAGTTACGGGTTTAGGACTGGACGAAGTGCGCACGATGCCCAAAAACACGTGTTCAATAACCTGAACTCAAGTTGCAACGGCATCACAAAAAGGGTCATAGAACTAGACATCAAAAAGTGTTTTGACCGCATATCACACAGCTCCATAATGGATAGACTGTTAGCACCGGCATCCATAAAACAGGGGATTTTTAGATGTTTAAAAGCGGGCGTCAGTCCGGAATTCACGGAGCAAGGAACACCCCAAGGAGGTGTGGTCAGCCCACTCTTAGCCAACGTGGCACTAAATGGAATTGAAAGCCTACACCAATCAATCCGCTACGCGGATGACATGGTAATATTCCTGAAACCTAACGAAGACGCTCAAAAGGTGTTAAAAAAGGTCAAGGAATTCTTAACTGAACGCGGAATGGAAATCAGCGAAGAAAAGACCAAAATAACTCACTCGACAGACGGTTTTGACTTCCTGGGCTGGAACTTCCGAGTCCAGAAAAATGGAAAGTTCCGAAGTATTCCCTCAGCGGAAAACCTAAGAACCATCAAAAAGAAGATTAAAGCCGTGGCCAACAGCTCGAACTATGGTGCAAAAATAAAGGCTGAAAAATTAGCTCCCATAATAAGGGGCTGGAGAAATTACCACCGGAATTGCAAGATGGACGGCTCCCGAAACTCTCTGTGGTTCACTGCAAAGAGAACAGAAGAGAAATTCAGAAAAGAGAAGAAAATCAATCGATACGAATCCGAAAGATTAGTAAAGAAAGCATTCCCGGCGGTGAAATATAAGGAAAACAAGCATATTAAAGTCAGGGGCACCAAGTCCCCCTATGACGGAGACTTGGTGTACTGGAGCCAAAGGAACTCTGGACTCTACGATAATGCTACTTCCAAAGCCTTGAAGAAGCAAAACCATTGCTGTGGACATTGTGGTCACAAGTTAATAGGCAACGAATCTGTACACCTTCATCACCTAGATGGAAACCACGACAATTGGAAACCAAAGAATTTAATGGCGGTTCACCAGAGCTGCCACCAATACATACACAGCAGCCAAAAAGATACTTAGGAGCCGTATGCAACGAAAGTCGCACGTACGGATTTGTAGGAGAGATGCTCCCCTTAATAGGGGACATCGACTCTAACA
>NZ_JAAHGN010001188.1:0-2154 GCF_010672485.1 Moorena sp. SIO2C4
GGTCCCCATCACCATGTTTTTCAACTTGAGTCATTTGAAATTCTGAGTGGACACAATCACTTATAGTCTCTGAAATAGTTTAAGGTTTCGTGTTGTGTGTTGCCTAATTCGGTCGTTCGTCCCTGTGGCGAGAGTATCCTAGCTACACATACTAGGCGGGAGTTCTGTGGAACTCGCCCTTAGGTCGAAACAACTCCAAGAGTGGGCAAAAATTCCCTTACTGATCGCTGCTGATATTGAAGAAGGTGTGGGTCAAAGGTTTGCCGGTGCCACCTGGTTTCCCCCACCGATGGCACTGGGAGCCATTGCCCAAAACGATCCTGAGCCAGCTTTGCAGTATGTCCGTACTATGGGAGAAATCACCGCTACTGAAGCGTTGGCCATTGGGATTAACTGGATCCTGGCACCAGTTGTTGATGTCAACAACAATTCCCAAAATCCTGTTATCAATGTCCGGTCGTTTGGTGATAACCCTCAAATCGTTAGCCAATTGGCTTCTGCTTTTATCGAAGGAACCCGACCCTATCCAGTCTTAACCACTGCCAAGCATTTTCCCGGTCATGGCGATACCGCGACAGATTCCCATCTGGATTTACCAATCTTGCCCCACTCACCACCGCGACTAGCTACGGTTGAATTGCCTCCCTTTACCAATGCGATCGCTGCTGGGGTAGATGCCATCATGACCGCTCACCTCCTAATTACAGCTTGGGATGACCAACACCCCGCCACCCTCTCTGAGCGAATTTTGACTCAACTGTTGCGCACAGACTTGGGATTTGAAGGACTGATTGTGACTGATGCTCTAGTGATGGGGGCAATTGCTAATCGCTATGGTGCCGATGAAGCCACAGTCATGGCTGTAGAAGCCGGTGCTGATATTCTCTTGATGCCCGTTAATCCCGAAACAGCAATTGAGGCAGTCTGTCAAGCAGTCGAACAAGGACGGATCTCACGGCAGCGGATTCAGGCATCAGTAGAGCGCATAAGTCGTGCAAAACGTAAAGTGGGCTATCACTCTCAAAGAGAGGGTTTAGACGAACACTCCACTGCACAACAAATAGCATCTCTACAAAACCCCCTCTCACAACCTGTCCTGGAGTCGGGCTTAGACGATGATCCAGCTCAACAACCGATAACATTTCAACCCAACCCCAATTGGCTCTCGCAACTAGCTCAACCAACCACAATCACGACTGTAGCCGATATTCTCCAGGCTTCCCAGATAACTAGAGGTTTTCTAGCTTTATCATCAATACCCAGCAGCAGTAATCAACCGTTACGTAATCTAATTTTGGTCGATGATCTCTTAGCTTGTGACTTTTTGGGACAGCATACACCAGCAGTCGCTTTACCAAGAAGGCTGGGTTACAAACTCCAACTGGTTGATAGTCACACGACCCTACCTTCGGAAGTAGTCGATAATCCTGTTGGTGCTAAAACTACTCTGCTACAGCTATTTATCCGAGGTAACCCGTTTCGGGGTAGTGCTGGATTGACAGCAGTAGCTAGGGCATGGCTTAAGATGTTGTTGAAAACTGGGGATTTACAAGCTCTCGTGATTTACGGTAGTCCTTATGTGTTAGAGCAGTTCCTGCCAGAGTTGCCACCGGAAACACCATATGTATTTTCTTACGGGCAGATGCCAGCAGCTCAAGCGATCGCTCTTAAAGCATTGTTACCCGAAAGCTCAACAATAGATACTTTTGTGAGATTTATTTAATTTTTAGGGAGTTTTAAGATAATTTTTGCCAATTTGCCCCTCTACAGCTTGAGCAGAGGACAAGATGAAGATGAACTACTCCAAAACCTATAGTAATTAGACATTTTAAAATAACCACTAGTATAACAGAAGCATATAGCCCTGGTCAAGTAATAGGAGTTGACAAAATCACCAATCCAATATAGAAAACCACCGATAATTCCAGCTGTACTCCTATCCCCCATCCCCGGATTATTAAGAGACTATTTATAAAGTAAATCTTAAGACAGCTAGAGTAATGAATATGGGTGGGTTAAGGCGGACAGCTCTGGCTAATCTTACTGGTTAGAAGGAAACCACTTTTGCTCTAGGTTGGTGAGTTCTCCGTCTTCCTGTAATTGCAAAATAATTCGGTTGATTGGCTCACGATAATGACTACCTTGAGGCAAAAC
>NZ_JAAHGN010001189.1:0-2147 GCF_010672485.1 Moorena sp. SIO2C4
TCAGTCCTTATGGACAAACTTTGGTGTTAGGGCAGCACCCCCTAGAATAACTGGTACCGTAATTCCCCGCTCATTAAAGGTTTCCAAATTATCCTTCATAAACGCAGTAGACTTCACCAGTAGCCCACTCATGGCAATACAGTCCGCATTGTGCTTTTCATAAGCATCAATAATATTGTCCACTGGCTGTTTAATCCCCAAGTTAATCACTTCGTAGCCATTGTTGGACAAGATGATATCCACTAAATTTTTGCCAATATCGTGAACATCTCCTTTCACCGTAGCAATTACAAAGGTACCTTTAGCATTTTTCCCGGCTTCGGATTTTTCCATATATGGCTCTAAATAGGCCACTGCTGCCTTCATGGTCTGAGCGGATTGTAATACAAACGGCAGCTGCATTTGCCCGGAACCAAATAGTTCCCCTACTACTTTCATACCGTCCAGCAAAAAGGTATTGATAATCTCCAGGGGAGGATATTTTTCTCGGGCTTTCTCCAGTTGTTCTTCTAAACCAATCCGTTCCCCATCAATAATATGACGCTTGAGCCGCTCTTCTACCGATAGGTTTTCATCCTGAGAGCGATCGCGTTTTGTAGTTTTCCCTTCAAACAGGGTAGTCAACTTGGTCAAGGGGTCATAGGTACACACATCCCCATCAAACTCCCGCTGATCATAAATCAGTTTTCGACAAACCTCTTGATGCTCTGGCTCAATCTTGGCTAAGGGTAAAATCTTACTAGCACTAACAATGGCTGCATCCATCCCCACTTGCATTGCTTCGTGCAAGAACATGGAATTAAGCACAATTCTTGCTGCTGGGTTTAGTCCGAAGGAAATATTAGAAACCCCCAGCATAACATGACACCCAGGCAATTCTTCCCGAATCCGACGAATGGATTCGATTGTCGCTTTGCCGTTTTCCCGGTCTTCCTCAATGCCTGTGGAAATTGGTAGCGCTAGTGTATCAAAGAACAATTCATGAGCTGGGATACCATATGCGATCGCATCGTTATAAGCACGTTTAGCAATTTCAAACTTTTTATCTGCTGTCCGGGCCATACCATCTTCATCGATAGTACCAATTACCACTCCCGCGCCATAAATTTTAGCTAACTCCAGTACCTTATAGAACCTAGGTTCCCCATCTTCGTAGTTAGTGGAGTTCAGGATACACTTACCCCCAACCACCTTTAAGCCAGCCTCCATCTTTTCCCATTCCGTGGAGTCCAGCATCAGGGGTAAGGTGGAATTTGTGACTAAACGGGAGGCCAATTCGTTCATATCCCGAACTCCATCCCGTCCCACATAGTCCACGTTAACATCTAGGACGTTAGCCCCTTCCCGGATTTGGGATTTAGCCAAAGATACCAATCCATCCCAATCTTCTGCATTCAGCATGGTGCGGCACTTTTTAGAACCACTAGCATTGAGCCGTTCACCAACAATTAGGAAAGAATTATCTTGCTCATAAGGCTGGGAGCTGTAAATCGATGCTGCTGACGGTTCATGCTTAGGATTTCGCTCCTTCGGGGTCAGGGTTTGGGCAAATTCTGCTAACTGTTCAATATGAGCTGGCCTAGTACCGCAACAGCCACCAATAACTTGTACTCCCAAATCCTCTACAAAATGCATCAGTGCCATCCGCAGTTCCATGGGAGTAAGCCTGTAGTGAGCGTGCCCTCCGACATTTTCCGGTAATCCAGCATTAGGGATACAAGAAACCACAAATGGGGAACACTCAGATAAGTATTTGATATGTTCCTTCATTTGCTCTGGCCCAGTGGCACAGTTAAGACCAAGGATATCAATCGGGTAAGGCTCTAGAATCGTTAGCGCCGCATTAATTTCTGACCCCACCAGCATAGTACCCATCACTTCCATAGTGATCGATACCATCAGTGGCAGTCTTGCCCCTTTTTTTTCAAATACCTCTTCTATGGCATTCAGGGCTGCCTTAATTTGGAGCACATCCTGACAAGTTTCAACGATCAGCAAATCAGAACCGACATCATACAACACTAAGGCTTGTTCCACATAGGCGTTCTTCAAGGTATCAAAATCAATATGTCCCAGGGTAGGGAGTTTAGTACCAGGACCCATCGACCCTGCCACAAACCTAGGTTTTTCTGGAGTGGAGTATTCCG
>NZ_JAAHGN010000119.1:0-11309 GCF_010672485.1 Moorena sp. SIO2C4
TGATAGCTGATAGCTGATAGCTGATAGCTGATAGCTGATAGCTGATAGCTGATAGCTGATAGCTGATAGCTGATAGCTGATAGCTGATAGCTGATAGCTGATAGCTGATAGCTGATAGCTGATAGCTTACCTACTCACTGTCCATCATAGGATTCATCACAATGGTGCGAGATATCACTACAACATTGCTCACCACCAAGTGTCACCTATAAGATATACTTTCCCTGAACTCTACAAATAATGACATCAAGGATAGTATCTATGTGCAGAGTACTGGGCTATATTGGAGAACCTTTAGCAATTTCCAAGTTAATCCTCGAACCTGATAATTCTTTGGTTAATCAAAGTTACGATTCAGATTACCATCATATGGTACAGTTAGCAGGGTTTGGACTTGCTACTTGGAAAAAAGACACTCTCAGCGCCAATTATCCTTTCATCTATAAAGGAACTAAACCACCTTTTTATGACAGAAATTTACAGTCTTTGTGTGAGAGTCATGAGACTAATTTACTTTTATCCCACATCCGAGCAGCATACTACACTTATGAAGCGGTTGTCCATGAGCATAATTGCCACCCGTTTATTTTTCCAGGATTCCGTTTAGCTTTAGCACACAATGGCTGGATATACGGGTTTCAAGAGATTCGCTTCCCTTTATTAAATAAGTGCAGACCAGAAATTATCCAGAATCTAGAGGGAAGTACCGATACTGAGGTAATCTATGCTCTAATTATGTCACAGGTCGATGATCCGACCAAGGATTTGTCTGTTGATGAAATTCTAGATGCTATCAACAAGACAGTTAAAATTATTCTTGATGTTCAAACTGAGTACAATTGTGAAGGAATCAGTGTTCTAAAATTGTTCCTGGCAGATAGTAATGATTTATTAGTTGCCAATCTCGGGATTGGCTATAACCGACAGCTAGATGTACCAGGTGACTGGCAAAAATTAACAAATGAAGAATTACAAGAGCTGAAAAGCGATAGAGAAAAAGATGCATTGTACCTCCTCAAGAGTCCTGTTTGGTCATTGAAGGGCAAAAATTTTGGAGATTATGATGGTTTTAAGATGCAATCTGCAGCAGATGAAGATGTACGCTCTGTTATTATTTCTTCCGAACCACTGACTGAAGATGTGACTGGTTGGTCAATGGTTCCTTTTCAACATATTTGTTTTTTCGATAACAATAATGGTAATCCAAGAGTTGAGACTAAACCATTTCCCTTCAACTAATTTTTATCCAGTCGCTGATTTCTAACTGGTAATCGAGTAGCTAGGTTGGGTTTAAGTGTTAGACCCAACCATCAATGCTATTGCAGTTATTAATTGGATGAGGTACTTACTTCTGGGTTGCGCGGGAGTAGGGAGTAGGGAGGAGGGCAGTCATAAAATCTGGTTATTTGTGGACTATACGGCGATTCAACTATAACATCCTTGATGCCATTTTCTATAATAAGGGGTTATAGCGCTTATCAAAAAACCTGGAAATTATGAAAAAATACATTCCACTCCTAGGGCGGATATTCCTTTGTGCTATTTTTCTTAAAGCTGGTATCGATAAACTATTTAACCCAACCTATACTCAACAATTGATGGAATCCAAAGGGGTTCCCGGTATACTGATTATTCCCACCATCATTATACTGTTGGCGGGTGGATTATCCGTATTACTAGGCTATAAAGCTCGTTGGGGAGCATTAGCGCTAATTGGATTTTTAATTCCCACCACCTTGATTTTTCACACAGATTTCTCTAATCAAATGCAAGAAATTCAATTTCTGAAAAATCTAGGACTAATCGGTGGATTATTGATGGTAGCAACCTTTGGACCAGGACCAGTTAGCTTTGATAACCGCAGTCTCTGGGATCGAATCCAGTTCGTCTTGCCATTAAAGTATGACTGGCGGAGAATCTTAGGTCGATTTCGGTTTTAGGGAGTCGGGAGTCGGGAGCGGTGCGACCCGTGGCGAATTTAATTCTTAATGCGGAAAGCGCACCGAGGGAATCGGGAAAGGGAGGGAAGTGTGGGAAGTTTGGGGAGATGGGTAGATGGGGAGTCAGATGAGGGAATTCATCAAGACCATGATAAAAAAAGTATTTAAAGATACCAAATTAATCCAAAACTACCTATTCCCTGTTCCCTGTTCCCTGTTCCCTCTTAAAAACTGGCAATTAGCAATCACCAATTACCATTTTCACCATTCCCTCAACTGTGTTACTAGCTTCTTAACCTTAGAACTGTTGAGGAATTGCAGAAATTCCTGGGTCAGCTGCTGCTCCTTTTGCCTAAACTCAAGAATACGGTCTTGCTGAATAGGAGTTCTTTCTGCTATCGGAATAGTAATCAGTTGATTGAGTTGTTTCCTCAGGGAAAGCTGCTGCTGCAAAATAGCCTCATAGCCTGCTTTGATTTGCTCCTCTTCAGGTAAGTATGGTATTTTTTCGTGAACCCTAGTTTGAGTCTTGTCTTGATTAGACAAATCGTCTTTTTGCTCTGGCACTGGGAAGAAATTTAGCACCAGTTGCGCCGACTGCACCCGTTTTTGTTGCTGCAGCAACTCAGATAAACTCAGGTAGGCATTATCCAAGTTGAGTTTATAGGACTGCTTTTGCTCCTGAGACAATTTCTCTTGAGACAGTTTAGTTACATCTTGCCCCAGGGACTGATATACATTGACTGCTTGCTTATGAAAAATAATGGCGAGTTCTGGCTGGTTTTGTGCCGCCAGGACAGCACCAATAGTCCTAAAGGTAAATGCTTCCCCAGCTAATGAACCCACTTCCCGATGAATCACTAGGGCTTGTTGGTGAGACTCTAATGCTTGTTGGTACTTTCCTAGGCGATGGTAAGCGATACCTAAATTATTCAGAAGCATTCCCTCTGAAATGCGATCGCTTACTTCTTTGGCAATAGTCAAGGCTTGCTGATAGGACAACTGTTCCTGTTCGTGCTTGCCTAGACGGTGGTAAACTAACCCTAGGCTATTGAGCAGTGTTCCTTCGTCTGCCTGTGACACTAGAGAATTGTTTTCCGATTTATCCAGTATTTCTCGATAGATATCGAGAGCTTGCTGGTAGGAATCCAGGGACTGGTGGTCTTGACCCAGCTTATAGTATATATTCCCCAAATTATGGAGAGTCCTGCCTTCGTAGCCACGATTGCTCACTTCTCGGTAGATGGCTAAGGCTTGTTGATAGAATTCTAGGGACTTTTGATCGTCCCCTAGGTTGGAATACGTTAACCCCAGATTATTAAGAGTACTCCCTTCCCCGGTGCGATCGCCTAATTCTCGATCAATTGCTAAGGATTGCTCAAAGAACGACCTGGCTAATTGATATTGACCAAGTTCATCATGAACCCACCCAATAAAATATAGCGCTACTCCTTCTTGATAGCGATCGCCAATGTTTCGTTTAAGTTCTAGGTACTTCTGGAAGCTCTCTAAAGCCTCTTGTAATTGACCTGTACTTAACTGTTGGCGACCTTTAACATAGAGCTGCTGGGGTGGAGTGACTTGGTCTTGGCTAGTTTGGTCAAGACTAGTTTGGTCAAGACTAGTTTGGTCAAGACTAGTTTGGTCTTGGCTAGTTTGGTCTTGAGCCAGAATAGGCGAAAGGGGGAATGTCAGAGAAATGAGTAAAGAGGCAGTGGTCAGCAGGAAGGATGAAGGAACATGAATAAAGGATAAGAGTTTTTGCTTCAATTCAAACTTCCTAGTTTCCACTTGACAATGGTGTTGTCACACCTTATTATATATATCCTGAGTTTAATCAGTTGGTCAGCAAGTACAATTACTTATTCACTCTCTAACTGAGCCTCTTGGTTATCATCTTTTGTTTTCTTAGTAGTCTTCTTGGTGGATTTCCCAGAGGTTTTATTTTTGGTGGAAGTCTTTGATTTACTGGACTTGCTACCAGATTTACCCGATGACGCCTTAGCTGCTATGAGTTCCAAGGCGGTTTCTAAGGTTAACTCCTCCATTGATGTTCCCTCTGGCAGAGAGGCATTAACTTTGCCATGGTTCACATATATGCCATAGGGACCCTGATAGATATTGACTGGCTCGCTATCTTTAGGATGAACCCCTAGTTCCCGTAAGGGTTTTTTAGTCTTGCTGCGAGAACCGCCCCTTGTCCTCTTAGGTTGTGCCAGCAGCTCTAATGCACGGTCTAGGGTAATTGTCAAGACGTTATCCTCAGCTTTTAGGGAGCGGTAATCTTTGCCCTCCTTCCCTTGGTCATGGACAACATAAGGACCAAAGCGTCCGATTGCGGTTTTGACCGGTTTGCCTGTTTCCGGATGAGGACCGAGAAGGCGGGGGAGTGCTAGGAGACCCACTGCCATTTCTAGGTGTACATCTTCCTTATTTACCCCCTTAGGCAAAGAGACACGTTTGGGTTTTTTCTTCTTATCCTCTGTTGCGTCACCTAGCTGTAGATAGGGACCATAATTTCCATTGAGGATATAAATTGCTTCACCCGTTTCTGGGTGTATTCCCAATTTCTCTGGCCCCTCCATTTTCTGCTGAATCAGTACCTGAACCTGCTCAATGTTTAGTTCAGCTGGGGTGAGGTCTTGGGGAATCGAAGCAGTAAGTACACCATTGCCATTGTTCACCTCGACATAGGGACCAAATTTGCCGATCCGGACTCTAGCATCGAGGTCTTCGAGTTCAACAGTACGGGCAACAATGGGGTCAATCTCATTAATCCGTTCCTTGACTTGGTTATCGAGACCCTTTTCTCCCAAATAAAAGTTCTGCAGGTAAGGAAGCCATGGCGCTGCTCCATTGGCAATGTCATCTAAGGTGCGCTCCATTTTGGCCGTGAAGCTCGTGTCCACCAAGTCGGGAAAGTTTTGTTCGAGCAAATTAGTAACTGCAAACGCCGTAAACGTTGGAGCAAGGGCATTTTTCAGTTTCTGAGCATAGCCTCGGTCAATGATAGTACCAATAATACTAGCGTAGGTACTGGGACGACCAATCCCCTCTTGTTCCAAGGTTTTGACCAAGGTCGCTTCCGTGTAACGGGCTGGGGGTTGGGTTTCGTGACCGATAGCTTCTAGTTCTCTACAGTTAGGATGATCTCCCACTTTCAAAGCTGGCAGAATCACTTCCTGGTTTTCTAGAGCAGCGTTGGGGTCATCAGACCCTTCCACATAAGCCCTTAGATAACCTGGGAAGTCAATGCGCTTACCGGTAGCCCGAAATCCGGCATTTTCCACTTGCAAATCAACCACAATTTGAGTTTGTCGAGCATCCGCCATTTGACAAGCAACGGTACGCTTCCAAATCAGGTCATAGACTTTAAATTCGCGATCGCTTAATCCCGTTTCTTGAGAAGTTTTGAATGTACTCCCTGCTGGACGAATGGCTTCGTGAGCTTCTTGAGCTCCTTTGCTCTTAGTGGTATACTTTCTCGGTTTGGGGCTAAGGTACTCTACCCCGTATTTTTGTTCAACGCAGCTACGGGCTGCTGTGATCGCTTGTTCAGACAAATGTACTGAGTCTGTACGCATATAGGTAATGAAACCCTTTTCATACAGACTCTGGGCAGTCCGCATCGTATCACGAGCCGATAGTCCCAGTTTCCGGTTGGCCTCCTGTTGCAGGGTCGAGGTAGTAAAGGGGGGTGAGGGTTTCCGAGTAACAGGTCGTTCTTGTAAATTAGTAACCGTCCAGACTTTATCATACAGGTTGTCTTTGAGTGCTTTAGCCTCCACTTCACTCAACAATTTGACCTGCCTACCTTCGATAATGTCACCTGTATTGGCATCGAAATCACTACCGGTAGCAATTTTCACCATGTCCAGGGTTACTAGCTTAGCATCAAAGGAACTTCCTGCTTCTAGAATCCCTTTCAAATCCCAATAGGTGCCCTTGCGGAAGGCACGGCGTCGGCGTTCTCGATTCACCAACAGCCGCACTGCTACAGACTGTACCCGACCAGCTGATAAGCCCCAAGCCACTTTTTTCCACAGCAGCGGTGAGAGGGTGTAGCCCACGAGTCGGTCAAGAATCCGCCTTGTTTCCTGAGCTCTTACCACCTGATCATCGATCTCACGGCAGTTTTGTAGGGCATTTTGAATAGCATCCTTAGTGATTTCGTGAAATACCATCCGCTTAGTTGGCACTTTCGGATTTAAGATTTGTAACAAATGCCAACTAATACTCTCCCCTTCTCGGTCTTCATCCGTAGCCAAAATCAGTTCATCAGAATCCTTCAGAGCTGCTTTGAGCTGTTGGACAACCTGTTTCTTGTCTTTAGGCACCAGGTAAAGCGGTTCAAAGTCAGCTTCCACATTTACCCCAAACTTAGCCCACTTTTCCCCCTTGTATTTTTCGGGGATTTCACTAGCTGATTGAGGTAAATCACGGACATGACCCATGGAGGCTTCGACCTGGTAACCAGGAGGTAAGTAGTTCCGAATGGTGCGAGCTTTAGTAGGAGATTCGACAATTACAAGGGTTGTCATCGGAGTTTCAACAATAGCGGCGGTGTTGAATAGTCTAATTTAAATACTATTTCTCAAAGGTCGAGGGAGTAAGCCAGTATACTTGCTCCCTACTGAGTGTGGGTATGGTTTTCCAGCATAGTTTTCCAGCATAGTTTTCCAACATTAAGTAGAACCCCCTGATGGCAGTATAAGCTTGCCTCTTAATTTCTACAGTACGCTACTTGTGTTGCAGGCTAACACGAACAAGGAGCAACTGTGTGGGAAAGGAAGTCAGGCAACTCGACCATAGGTACGGGGATTTGAGGGCTACTTATACTTATATATATATATGCGCTTCAGCAGTACTCCCTACTTTTTCGGATTGTGCCAGAAATAATCTTTACCTAGAGGTAAACCACGAATAGCTCATGTAGTATTCGCCATCCAATAGAGCACCGTTAACACCGTAAGTACACCCCTATCCCAATTCCTCTCACTGCTGCTCAAAGATTTGTAAACAATTCGTTCGTTGCCTTCAAAGGTAACATTGATCCGGTGTACGACATAGCTAGTCTCACCTTACCGTGGCACAGAGGGCAGTGAAAGGGCATAAATACGGAATTGTACTTTGTCCAATCTCCAAGGCATACAAGCCATTTTCCCAACTAGCTACAATCACCGATATGATAAGAAAGTTAATCTGGATACTCAAATAACCATAGATCATATCATTAAAGCCTATGGATTTTGCCAATCTTGCCGCCCAGTTGAATGCTGGGGTAATTTTGCCAGAGGGAATTGTAGTTATTACCCTCTTGCTAGTGTTAATCATTGACCTGATTGCTGGGAAAAAGTCGGCTCAAACTATTTCCTATGTAGCCATTGGGGGTCTACTTGCTGCCATAGTTGCCCTGTATTTCCAATGGGATGCTGCAAATCCCATTGCCTTCTTTGGGGAATTTAATGGTGACACCCTGAGTGTGGCATTTCGTGGCATCATTGCCCTATCGACTGTGTCAACGATTTTGATGTCAATTCGTTATGTGCAGCAGTCGGGTACATCCTTGGCAGAATTTATTGGCATTTTGCTCACGGCTACTTTAGGAGGGATGTTCCTGTCCGGGGCGACGGAGCTGGTTACGATTTTTATATCCCTCGAAACCCTCAGTATTTCCTCCTACCTGATGACGGGTTACATGAAGCGTGACCCCCGTTCCAATGAGGCCGCTTTGAAATATTTGCTGATTGGAGCAGCCAGTTCAGCCGTATTTTTGTATGGTGTCTCCCTATTATATGGGTTGTCTGGGGGACAAACGCAGTTGAGTGCGATCGCTCTTGGAGTTGCTGACCTAGAATCCGGTCAATCCCTAGGTCTTCTGATTGCGTTGGTGTTTGCGATCGCTGGTATTGCTTTTAAAATCTCAGCAGTTCCTTTCCACCAATGGACTCCTGATGTTTACGAGGGTTCTCCCACCCCAGTGGTAGCGTTTCTCTCAGTTGGTTCTAAAGCCGCTGGCTTTGCTCTAGCAATTCGTCTACTGATCACTGCTTTCCCATTGTTAAGCGATCAGTGGCATTTTGTGTTCACTGCTTTGACTATCCTAAGTATGATTTTGGGTAACGTAGTTGCCCTAACTCAATCCAGCATGAAACGGATGCTAGCCTATTCCTCTATTGGTCAGGCTGGGTTTGTGATGATTGGTCTAATTGCTGGGACCCAAGCCGGTTACGCTAGCATGATTTTCTACATGCTGGTTTACTTGTTTATGAACTTAGGGGCTTTCGCTTGTGTCATTCTGTTTACCCTACGCACTGGTACCGACCAAATTAGTGAGTATGCTGGTCTTTATCACAAGGATCCACTGCTGACTTTGGTTTTAAGTGTTTGTTTGCTGTCTTTAGGTGGGATTCCACCCTTTGCTGGATTCTTTGGTAAAATCTATTTATTCTGGGCTGGTTGGCAAGCAGGATTGTATACTTTAGTCTTACTAGGTTTGCTAACTAGTGTGGTTTCGATTTACTACTACATCCGTGTGGTCAAGATGATGGTAGTGAAGGAACCTCAAGAGATGTCGGATGTGGTGAAGAATTATCCCGAAATTCGCTGGAGTTTACCCGGTATGCGTCCGTTACAGGTCGGTTTAGTGATGTCGTTAATTGCGACCTCTCTGGCAGGCATTTTGTCCAATCCGCTGTTTTCTTTGGCCAATGATTCTGTTGTTAATACCCCCATACTGCAACAGGCCGTGATTAGTGCTGAGCTGTCTCAAGGGCATCAGGTTTCATTCATGAGTGCTGATAATTGAGGCCCTCAGAGCCATATACCCCAAGGGGTGCATCTCATATTTGTAAAAAAGAAGGGAAGTGTGGGGAGTGTGGGAAGTGTGGGAAGTGTGGGAAGTGTGGGAATTTTCGCCCGAATTTTTTCCTAATTGCATGGATTGAGATGCACCCGACCCCAAGCGCCCCTTCCTTTAGGATAGGGCGCGAACAAGAGATTTTAGCTTGAGTGAGTTAGCCTGACTTTACGGTCAGGCTTTTCTACTCATTGGAACCTCATTGGATCGAGTTTTGGGATAAATTTCTGGTCATGGATAATTGCAATGTCTTGAGAGTTACTAAAGCTTCACGGATTTTCCCTATCACTGGTTGAAGATTAGCTTTAGACAGTCTCCAATAGATGTACTGAGAATAATCTGCGTAGAACTTGAGTAACCTGTCAAATTGCCACGTTTTAGGAATACAGTCATAGCCTAGATGGAGCATGGTTTTATAATTCAGAATCTCTAAGACTGCTAGTTCTGAATCGCTAAGTTCGTGTTTCCAAGCCTCAATGCGATCGCTACTAACGGGTTTAAAGGTCTTGGCGTGCCATCCTAGCTCACGGGTCGGTACCAATTTTTTTTGAGCATTTTTTTTGTTAAACTCCAGCATTGATTGGCTAAAGGATACCCCGAGCCAATTACAAATTCCCTGGAGTTCTTCTTCTGGATTTGTCACTAAGTCTTCGTAGAAGAGGATATGAAACCGCTCGTCATTTTGATAGTGTTTAATGACCTGGAATAAATTTTGCCATTGTTTGGTTGTCGCTACCACATTGGCGATACAGGAGCCCTTCCAAGTTTTGGCAAATTTTTGCTCATTTCTTTTTAGGGAAGCATAGATTGCTCTGAGGTCTCGGATAATTAGAATTAATCTGGCATTAGGGAAATACTTGAGAATGGTCTTAATATTATAGATATTACAAGGATTTTTATCTCCCCAACAACCTGCTTGACCATCAAACTGCTGTATATAGGTTTGATAAACTGTGGCGACTGCTGTTGAATAATTCAGTGGTTTCTGAGCTGTCAAATTTTCTCGCAACTGCTGTCGGTCAATGTTCCACTCCCGAAACCTTGGATCACCGTAGATATCTGTCAAGAAGTTATCGATTTGATTGCTTAAGTCTTTCGATGAACCGTATTTTGGATCCAGATTAACAAAAAACCGACTTTCAGGAGGAATACAAAAATGAGGATGAGCGGTCAGCATTAACCGCAAAAGCGTTGTTCCAGAACGTCCCATCCCAAAAATAAAAAGTGGCTGATTTTGTTGAGACAAAGATTCCATAATGTGTCGATGACGGTAGAGTTTATTTTTGAACTTGAGCAATATAGCACCTTGACTTGTCTCAGCTTGCTTAGCTGATCTGTCCTATCACGTTAATTTGAACACTTATACTAGGCTTGATTAGCTTGAGTTAATTGAAAATTGTTAATTGGCAATTTTCAATTTTTATTTTCAATTAATGAACACCCAATACTGATAAGTAGTCAACCGAACTCACTATCAGCTTTTGACTATCTAATTCCCACTCTAATAGATAGCCCTAGTATAGTAACTGTGGGTCAAAAAGGGATTACAGCAGCTGATTTAGGATACAGTATGCACCAGGACTGCAGGATTTTTAGTTTATTTGCCAAACCTTTAGGATTTCTCTGTGTCGTTGAATCTTTTTAAAATGCTACCCTGTCTTGATGCAATAGCGAGTGGTTTTGGCGCTGCGTGGGTCACCTGCGTCCGCACCTTGAAAGCCCCATGGGAACCCCCAAGAGCGCGCTCCATCACGCTTTTATTGAAATTATTCAGAATTGCTGAAAGCACGGAATTCAAAACCATGATTTATCCAGGGATAGCCAACTCGTCTTCCTGTGCGATTTCAGAACTATCAAGAAACTATAACTTATGACTTAGGAATTCATCAGTCGGAACTGATCAGGTAATTAACCAGCCTGGAATCACAATTCTGAAGTCGTTTGACAGCCTAATTGCTCCCTGATGATGACGAGATACACCAAATCTTTTTTCCTCTTAACAGTATATTTACTAATTTTTTACATTGTCAAGCCAAAGTCTGATAGATCAGCCTTAAGACGTAAATTTGGGGAAAATCACCTCAAAATTCCTCAAAATTTCTGAAAACTTTATAAAAATAATATATAATTAATTGGTTTAATTAATATTATTTCAATATAGAAAAATTCATCTACATAACTTAAATATTATAACCCTCAAATAACTTAATTCAATAGCAAGGCAAAAGGCTGAGTGGTCAGTGCGTCAGTACGTCAGTAGGTCAGTGGGAAAATGACTAAATTCATTCATATTTATGATGACTAATGACGATAGCATGACTCAAATAGGTGAGGTACACAAGTGTTTGATTTTAGGGGCCAGGGAACAGCGGATATGGGAACAGGGAACAGCGGATATGGGAACAGGGAACAGGGAAAAAGTAAAAAATAGGGGCGTCACCTTATTAATATGAGTAAAATGATCATATATAGCGCTACGCGCAAGTCAGCAAGGTTCTTGCGTCAGAAGA
>NZ_JAAHGN010001190.1:0-2144 GCF_010672485.1 Moorena sp. SIO2C4
TCATGCGTAAGTCCTGTTTCTCGATGAGCTCCCTGGTGAAAAACCAATGGTATTCCTAAGATGAACCAATCAACCGAGGGGCTATATAATCTATTACCTGCGATCTACCGGCAGCGAGATTTTGCCCAAGGGGAACCCCTACGGGCGCTGTTGGCGGTAATGGAAAAGGTAATGAAGGATATATCCAGTTAAACAATGACCTAGAAGTTAAGTTTGAATCCGGAAACTACAGAACTGGGGATTATTGGTTGATTCCGACGCGAACCTCACAGACCGTTGAATGGAGTCAAGACAAAGCCCATCCCCACGGCATTAGTCATCACTACTCTCCCTTAGCCCTACTGCGCTGTGATGGCAGCAAGTGGGAATTGGTAGAAGACCGTCGCGCTATTTTCTCTCCCTTGACTGGAGTAGTGAGTCAATCCGGGGGTACCATGACTGGCTCCTTGACCATTGAGAGTGCTCTAACCGTCAGTGATAACGTCACCCTAGGGAATAGCGATCAAGATACAGTGACTATTTATGGCACAGTGCGATCGCAACATTCATCTGGGTCACTGCGGATAGCGGATGCCTTAAACGTCTCGGAAAACCTGACCGTTGAGGGTAAGGTTGGGATTGGCACAACACAACCAGGGAATTACAAGCTTAAGGTTGATGGGGGAGATACCCATTTAAATGGAGCAGTGACAGTCTCCGGGAATCTAGAGGTAGAGGGAAATGTAACATTTCGAGGCGATGTAATTGCTCGGGACGTTGAACATCAACCGGGAGATGTGTTACTGGGAGACCAGGATGAAGATCAGATTACCTTTCATGGCACAGTGCGATCGCAAAATTCATCCAGGAAACTGGAAATAGCTAATGGTGTGAACATAGCCGAAGACCTGAGTGTTAATGGCAATGTTGGTATCGCTATAGACACTCCAGAGAAGAAACTTCATGTTGAACTGGGTGAACTCAGAGTTAGAGCTAGCCACAATCAGATAACTGCTGATATTGGAGCCTTCTATGCCCAAAATCTCACCCAAGGCATTGGGATTGGCTATAACCGTATTGAAGCGATTGGCAGTAATGCTAGCCAAGATATTGTGATTCGTCCCAAAGGCACTGGGCAAGTCATTCTAGATAACAGCAACCTTCAAGTTGCCGGTAACCTAACCATTGCTGGGATTACCAAGACCCAAGCCCTTGATGTGGGTGGATTTAGTCGCACTCAGCATATAAATAAAGATGGTGCCTTCTATCGTTACGGTGGACAGGCTTATATAGCCGTTGATGATAATCTCTACATCCGTGATTTTAATAATCCTGAGGATAATTCTAACAATATCAAGATGCACTTCAATACCAATAATGGCAGACTTGGTATTAACAAAACCAGTCCACAGGCAAATCTAGATGTTAATGGTAATCTGAAGCTGCAATTGGGTGTAGCAGTCAATGAGTTTTCCAATGATCAAAATCTTAAAGGTAACAGTGATTCAGCCGTACCCACCGAAAGGGCGGTAAAAGCCTATGTTGATAACAAAATTAGTCAGGGTGTTGTTGCAGACGGAGGCACAGCAACAGGATATAAATTTTATGCAGACATAAAATTTGATGGTCAAAATATTAAAAGTTCAGGAACCCATGTCATATAATTTGTTGAAAAGAATGACCATTACCAGGTTTTTGATGATCAAAGCAATGCGTTTATCGCCCCCAGATCAGGCTATTACTTTTTTGCTGCCACATTACAATTTTCTGGAGGTAATGGTAACGGCGATGGTGTGATTGTGGGCATTTATAATAATGGTGATAGTAATGACAATAATACAACGATTATTGTGCTCGAACCTGGGCTGATTAAAAATCTCACAGCACAATCGATAACAGCAATGATGAAATTAGATCCTAAAGACCGTGTCGATGTCAGATTAGAAGGTGTAGACAAAAGTACCTTTACTGTGTCTTATAGTTCTTTTCTGGGATTCCTGATTGGTCAATAGTTGGTAATATAGCAGTTTGAACTTCCTTGTGGCTTTTAGGGAGTAGGGAGTATTTGAATTAAGAATGTAGAATTGAGAATTGAGAATTAAGAATTAAGAATTGAGAATTGAGAATTGAGAATTTGGAATTCTACATTTTGCATTCTACATTCT
>NZ_JAAHGN010001191.1:0-2143 GCF_010672485.1 Moorena sp. SIO2C4
TAAATGGTTGTAAGCGTGGAAGGTCAGAAAAACTATTGCATTGTTATAACGGGTGATATGGGCTATGTAGTTGATGTGGGAGGTTAGAAAAAACTATTGCAGCGATGCAATTAACTTTGATCCGGTGGGTGGAATGGGCAGCAGGGGTGTAAAATGTATTAAGTGTTTACAATGTATTAAGGGTGGAATAGGTATCAGGGGTGGAATGGGCATCTTGCCCGTTTCATTTCCGGGCGGGCTGTCCCAAGAATGGCTACGAGGCGGTCAGAGCGGATCCTTGGGTGGTGCGTTACGGGGCGACTTCAGGGGCGAAGAGGTTGAACATGAGGACAAGCCCGCCCCTAACACACCCTACGCAACTGCCCGATTCCCGATTCCCGATTCCCGATTCCCGATTCCCTACTCCCTGTTCCCTGTTCCCTGTTCCCTGTTCCCTCAACAAAAAAATTCGGTCAAGTTTTGGTTAATTCCAATGCTTGACCGAATTATTTTTTGTAATAGTCAACAACCCTAGAGTCCTTGACTATGTGTTCACCAAATCAACAACATACAAACTTAGGTCTTAGACTTCAGACTTCGTAATTTATCCTGAGTTTTGACCTGTAGCCAGGGATGCAAATCCCTGGCAAGTTGCTATCTTAATCTACCGACAGATGTCGAATCAAAATACTGATCACCTCACCAGGATTTCCGGTAGGTTGAGGAGTGCTCCACTCATGAACTTGGGCGTAGCCACGGCTATAAAGATTATAGATTGTGACCCGCACGGTTTTGGGAGAACCGATCAATATATGTTTGATTTGCTCCCGTCCTGGCTGGGGTTGGCCAAATAATTCAGGGAGATTAGGATTGTTGGGATTATACTCAAAATTTGGGAGAAAGTTTTCGATGTCCATAATGTTTTTTTGTGTTGTATTGGCGACATTTTTATGGTAATAAATAATTATTTATTTTGTCAAGTATTTTTCATTTTTTTTTATAAAGGGGGTATAAATATCAAATTTTTGATTAGTTTTTTTTTTGTTTTTTTTGGTTAATTAAAAATAGCGATCGCATTAAAATTGAGACCGTAATCATGCGATCGCTTAGCGGCTGATATCATCGCCTTTTTTTAGGGATTATGAATTAGGGATTATGAATTAGAGTAATGGTGTTAGATTGGGGGAGTCCTTTCCCGTAGTGCCTCCTACATACCATCGCTTTCCATAGCATTTCTTTACCAAGGGGTAAAGTCGGAAAATCGATCTAGAAAGTCCCCCTTATTAAGGGGGATAATGGGGGATCTAAACCCGGAAGCAGATCCGAAAAGCTCGATCCTCCCAGCCCGCTGTGATCATTGGGTAAAGTCGGAAAATCGATCTAGAAAGTCCCCCTTATTAAGGGGGATAATGGGGGATCTAAACCCATGCAAAAAACCACAAAATCGATTAGTTTTAAATGTGCGATCGCCAACAAAGACAATTCCATCTTCCTTATAATTACAAGTTAGTAAGCAGAGCTAGAGGATTAAGGAAAACTATGACCCCAGTCGAGAAAAAGCTGTGGTCTTGCTATTTGAAAAATTTTCAGTTTAGAGTCTTGCGACAAAGACCAATAGCGAATTTTATTGTTGACTTTTATTGTGCTGCTTTAAAATTAGTTATTGAAGTTGATGGGGATTCTCATTATACAGAATCTGGCCAAGCTTATGACGAAGAAAGAACTCACATTCTTGAAGGTTATGGATTAAAAGTAATTCGATTTACCAATGATGAAGTATTGCATAATTTTGAAGCAGTGTGCGATCGGATCAGCAGTGAGCTTCCCCCTAGCACAACCTAGAGCTGTTTCAAAATTCAATAAGTTGCGGCTCTTTGGTGAGTATCAAATTTTTTTAGGGATTAGGATAATAGAGTTAGATTGGGGGAGTGGAATCGCGCTTTTTATACCATTTTCTAGTGCGATCCCCCCCAGCCCCCCTTAATAAGGGGGGAGTCCGGAAATCGATCTAGTTTGTGCCCCTTATTAAGGCAGACCAAGGGGGGAGTAAGCTCTTTCTCTCCCATTTCCTAACTCGATCCCCCCCTGCCCCCCTTAATAAGGGGGGAGTCCGGAAATCGATCTAGTTTGTGCCCCTTATTAAGGCAGACCAAGGGCGGAGTAA
>NZ_JAAHGN010001192.1:0-2140 GCF_010672485.1 Moorena sp. SIO2C4
TGAATTCACTTGGAATAGGATATTGTAATTAGCAGCTAACCAGATAGATTAACAAAGTTTTTTATTCCCGATTGCCGATTCCCGATTCCCGATTCCCGATTCCCGATTCCCGATTCCCTGTTCCCTGAGCTATACCATTTAACTATATACCGAGAATAAATCAATCCGCAATACCATGACTAAAGTTTTTATAATCTGTTCTGGTCTGGGTCATATCCAGCGGGGCTATGAGTCTTTTGCCGAAGAGTGCTTCAGCGCTTTATCCCAGGAATCATCTCTTGATATCACCCTGTTTAAAGGAGGAGGTAAGTCTAAAGACAAAATGATTACATTATGGAATCTGCCACGGTATAGCTGGATGGCAGCTCAACTGGGAAGATTGGTTAAGCAATTAAGTGAATTTTTAAAAAAAGGTGACTATTTTGTCAGACAAGAAGGCTACTTTATTGAACAAGCATCATTTACCTTAAGTTTATTATCCCATATATATCGTGAACGTCCAGAGGTAATTTACTTTAGTGATGATGGCTTAGGCTATCTACTGTGGCACTGGCGGCGTTTGACAAAACAGAATTATAAGCTGCTTTTCCGTAATGGAGGAGCCTTATCCCCTCCTTTTTCCCGTTGGGATCATGTACAGCAGTTAACACCAATTCACTTTAAACAGGCGTTAAATTATGGAGAGCCTGCTGAGAAACAAAGTCTACTTCCTTCTGGATTCTTTATCCCTGCGAAATTACAGATACTGTCACCATTAGAAAGAGAGGGGTTACGAGAAAAATTAGGACTACCGAAACAGCAACCGTTAATTCTTTCTGTGGCAGCAATTAACAACTCTCACAAGCGCATGGATTACATTATTCATGAAGTAGCGAGTTTACCAAAACCTAGACCATTCCTATTATTATTAGGTCAACAGGATGCTGAATCACCGGAAATTATTCAGCTTGGCCAAGAGCTATTAGGGCTTAATCAGTTTCAAGTGCGAACTGTTGCTCGTGAGCAAGTAAAGGATTACTATCAGATTGCTGATCTTTTCGTCTTAGCGTCTCTCCATGAAGGATTACCACGAGTAATTGTTGAGGCAATGTCCCATGGTTTACCTTGTTTAGCTCATGATTATGACATTACTCACTTTGTTTTAGGCAATGAAGGATATTTAGCGAATTTTGAATTAACTGGAAGTTTAGCTAATCTAATTTCTCAAGTGTTGGGGGAAGGTTATAACCAAAGTAAGCGTGAAAATTGTCATCGTACGGTCTATGATCGGTTTAGTTGGCAGCAGTTATCGCCAGCCTATGTTGATATGATTCAACGGTGTAGATTAATGGCAAAGGGAACAGAGAGTAGGGAGTCGGGAGTCGGGAGTCGGGAGTCGGGAGTCGGGAAATTATGATTTTTAAGATTTACTGTTGTCGAGGTTTTCGGTAATATTACTCCGAAAAAAAACTCGATGCTCAGCAAAGATACGCTACGCGATCGCTAACTTGTTATTACAATTTTAGCTAACCAATTTTATCGGTAATTTTAATAAAAAAAAACGCGATTGACCTGCATGTCACGCTACGCGATCGCTTCCGATTTTTTACTGATTCCCGATTCCCGATTCCCGATTCCCGATTCCCTCGTTTCATTTAAATTATCCCTCAAAAAAAAAATTATAAAAACCCTTGACAAATTAAAATGTAATCATTATGATTATATTTATAAAGTAAAAATAATTTTTCGACTATGCATCACAATTTTCTGCCAAATTCAGACAATAATCCAGAGCATATCACTCCGAAGATTACTCCTGAGGAGTTTTCCGAAAAAGAATTCCTTGTTCCGTATATTCTGAAGGGAACTCGCCAGCAAATAAGCAATACAATGCATATCCTTAATGCCATGGGCTATGCACAGCTTTCGGAGTGGAGTCCTCTTCAACCCACTGGAATTCCAGGCCAATTTATTACGATCATGAGGAGATACTGGATTTGGCGTTAACACCTTGTCTTGATGCAGTCGCTCATGGGGGAAACCCCCAAGACCGCGCTGCATCGCTAAATTTCTGGGGGGGTTTCCCCCCCCGGCCAAAGGCTCCGGTCTGTTCGCTACGCGAACAGATAGGTGAGAAAATTCAGTGCATAGTCGAAAATTC
>NZ_JAAHGN010001193.1:0-2138 GCF_010672485.1 Moorena sp. SIO2C4
TGTAACAGGGGTAAGCATTTACGGTTATAGAATTTGGGCAAATCTTTAGCTCTGGTGGGGTTAGCTTAAATTCTGCTGCAATCGTTTTCCAAGGCTGATCAGGAGGGAGTCGCCCTGGATTAGGACTTGGGCATTAATCTCAGGGCGTTTCCTAAAGCAAGTCTGACGTAATACTCCGTCTGGGTCTGTCTTAACCCAATCCAAGGTTTTTTGCCATATTTTCATAACTGGCTGTAGATCAGGAGCAGCTGGTACCCTATCTACAGGGTCAATAGTTTTACCTTCCTCTGTGCTTAGGCCAGTAATTTGCCGCTTCTGTTGCCTATAGCCAGCATCTCGAAATCGTCTCAGTCGCTTTTTTAGTTCATCGTCGAGCCAAGTAATCACACCTTTGATAGTCGGGTCATACTCTTCAGGATGGCCACAGCAATATTCCCACATCTCTTGGAGAGCGTCATTATAATAAGAGCTATATTCTTTCCAAAGCTTGCCGGATTTCATCACTAGTAGATGTACCTCGCTCAGTTTTTGCCGACGTTCCAGACTTAATGGTGGATGATTACATGCTTCAACTATCAGCTGACGGAGTATTCGATCTAGATTTTTCATCGGTTATGTCCCTGTTGTAAATGCGATCGCGTAGCGTGACCTACGGTCAATCGTGTTTAGTACGCATTAGTCTATCGATAGCGGTTCTCAAGTTAGTTGTTAGTAGTTTGTTGTTTATGTTGGTAGATGCTTACACTAACTACTAACCTCTACTCCCCATGAGAAGCGCTACAAAGGGCAGCCCGAAGACTGGACTCAGTATTGACCATCCCTAGACATCTTAGGCATCAATGTTGGGGAATGGCAAAAGTCACCCAGTATTTATTTACACGAGTGATCGGGGGGTTTTTCGCAAAAAAGCCCAAAAAAAATTTTTGTCGGATTTTTTTGCGAAAACCCTGGTTGAGAGGTGCTGTAACAAATGGCTAAGCCAAGTGTGATTCAACAGGTGCGACTCGTGGCGAATTTAATTCTTAATGGGTCAAGCACACCTAAACAGTTTAAATCCAGTTAGTGCGTCAACAGACCATGTATACTCTCACCAACACTCTAGAAAAATCCGCTCCTCAGGTGCAACAGTTAGACAATGGTCTACTGCAAGGAGTACTAGAAGGTTTTATTGACGGTGTTTTAATTCTGAATACACAAGGAGATTTGGTTCATAGCAATGAAACCGCTCGTGTTCTTTGTGAGCAACTTACTCCGAACAGCAAACATTTTACGGTGGTGCCTAAAGAAATCTGGCGTGTCTGCCAAGCCTTGAAAGAAAGTGATGAATTCTATGCCCATCAATCTGTAATTATAGATTCAGAGATTACTACGAGTCACTCCACAACCTTTCGGATTCGGGCTAGATGGCTCAACCTGAGGATATCTGAGCAGCGTTATATTATAGTTACCCTCGAAGACCAACGTCAATCCATTCATAGTATAGCCCTAGCTGAAGTTCAGAAATATGGCTTAACTGCCCGTGAGGCAGAAGTCTGGTTACTGCGTCGAGTCAATTACTCCTACAAAGAGATTGCTGCAGAACTGTTTGTTACCCTCAATACGGTGAAGAAGCACATGAAAAACATTCTTGCCAAGCAGCAAATGGCGATGATGATGGAAGAAATGGCTGCTTAGGGGCATAATTAGCGATTTGGAAGACAGAAATTCTTGGTGATGTGGGCATTTAGGGACCACAACCACTACAAAGACAACGTTTTAAACACTACTCCGTAGGACAACTGACAAAATGCCCTGTTTAGGGCATTTTTTTGTATTAGCGATCGCGCTCAATGGTTTCCAAATGAGATGTAAACCATTGAGGTATTTTTTTATTGTAAAATAACACTCCGAATCTCTTGACAATCTTGCCTTTTGCCTCTTGTATGCAAGCAAATTTCTGCAATACCTGTGTTTACAAATCATATAAAAACACGCTGATTGCGGTTGTCATAGTAATCGGTTAAACAAGATTGTTTCCCGATTACCAATTCCCGATTCCCGATTCCCGATTCCCGATTCCCGATTCCCGATTCCCGATTCCCGATTCCCGATTCCCGATTCCCGATTCCCGATTCCCGATAGTTAGGAACAGCGTCGGG
>NZ_JAAHGN010001194.1:0-2134 GCF_010672485.1 Moorena sp. SIO2C4
GAAAAGGGTTAAAACTTGAGGCGCGACCCCGTAATTTAATTCGCCATAGGAAAGCGCGCCTCCATTGATTAAGGCGAGCCTGTCTTACGGTAACTTCAAACCATGAGCGACTGCATCAAGACAAGGAGTTCATAAATATGTGGCTAGAGTCAAACAATATGGGCGTTCAACTAAAAGACATAGCGGTGCGACCCAAGGCCGGGGAACCCGGCCTAGGAGGCGCGCACCGTCCAGTTTTTATATTGGACTATATGCTCAAAATTGGATTAATTTTATGGATAAATGTTGGTAATTAGTTGATGATTTGATGCGCTTAAGTCGTCATAAGCTCAATAATTATTTACGAGGTATGAGAGCTAGGTCGCTTATACAGTCTACTTTTTAGCTCTCATGTCGCCCCCCCAGGATCAAACCTCAAAGTAAGTTATTAAAGCGGGTGCGTAATGTCAGTGGAGCAACTATTATCGGTACAGGGGAAGTTTGTATGATTCTTAACCCTCCAGATTTGCTCACATCATTACAATCCTATCAGTCAAACACATCCACAGTCTCAACCAAACTAAGGCAAATCGTTAAAAGGACGCCAGTAATTCTCCTAGTAGATGACTCGATTACCGTTCGCACCCAAGAAAAACGGATACTAGAAAGGGCTGGGTATGAAGTAGTGACAGCTGTAGATGGATTAGATGGCTATAACAAACTAAACAGCCGTTACTTTGATGCCGTAATATCTGATGTGGAAATGCCAAATCTAGACTGATTTTCCCTAACTGCCATAATTCGTCAGCATCAAGAGTATAACGAATTACCAATAATTTTGGTAACATCTTTGGCTTCCGATGAACATAATAAAAAAGGGATGGAAGCGGGGGCTAATGCCTATATAACAAAAGGAAAATTTAATCAAGATTTTCTCATCGAAACGTTGCAAATACTTGTGTGATAGTTAATATACAAGGTTAATATTTAAGTTTAAATTGTGAAGCTTTAAGGTTAAATTGGTAATTAAAAATGAAAAATTTAAAATTATTAAATAATCAATGACTATTCGAGTTTTATTAGTTGAAGATTCACCGATTGCTCTAGTAGTACTGAAAAGGATTCTGAATTCATCAGAGCAAATTGAAGTGGTGGGAGAAGCTGGAACTGGTTTAGAAGCTTTGAACTTAATTCCCAAAGTTCAACCAGATGTCATTTGTACAGACCTCCATATGCCCCAGATGAATGGTCTGGAGTTGACATCTGAAGTTATGGCGCTCTATCCTAGACCGATTCTGGTGATTAGTGTTTCGGTGCAGCAAGAGGATACTGATCAGATTTTTCAGCTTTTAGATGCAGGAGCAGTGGATATTTTTCCTAAGCCGTCGGCAGGAATGACAACGGATAATCAGTTGCTCCAGCAGGAGTTGATCAATAAGATTAAAATTCTGTCTGGGGTCAAGGTCAAACAGGTTTTACCAATTGGTGCGATCGCACCAAGGCTGCGGGAGTTGTGCTTATTGAAACTTGAAAATTGAAAATAACACTTCTCTCACCCCTTGCCGATTCAATATAGTTGACTTTAAATAATTTCAATCTCATCCAGGCTCGCGATCGCTAGATCAGCTCCCTCTAAATGGGAAGCTTCTGGCTTGCCCCAGCAAATACCAATGCAACCCGCTGCACCAGCACGCTTTGCCATCTCAATATCACCGGCTGAATCTCCTACCATTAGGGCGGAAGCAGGTTTTACCTCTAAAGATTGGCACCCTTGTAGGAACAACCTGGGATCAGGCTTACTGATTTCAGAATCCACACCCTGCTGTAATTGGATATAGGGGTCTAGCTGGTGTCGATGGACAAAGGCTTGTACGCCAGCCGTAGAGTCTGCCGATAGAATACCCAGCTTTAAACCAGCTTCCGAGAGGAATTTAAGGACTTCGAGGCTACCGGCAAACATTGGGGAAGTTCCAGCCGCATTTTGCAAGTACTTCTCGGCTTCAACAAAGGCACTCCCAGCGATTTCCAATGACTCTAGCCAACCCCGACCAGTCTCAGCAATATAAGCCGCAGCAGCAATTTCATTTTCCCGACGACTACCCACTGCCATTAACCCGGTAGGGTCAAGGGTGTCATCTTGGACACCAAAGGCCAT
>NZ_JAAHGN010001195.1:0-2134 GCF_010672485.1 Moorena sp. SIO2C4
TAGACCCCCAAGACCGCGCTGCCTCTCCAAGACCGCGCTGCATCGCTTTTGACAGATGGGGACCAACGGGGGCAAATGCGCAAAAATATCCCCTATCTAGCTATCTTCCCATCTCCCCATCTCCCCACACCTCCCACCCTGCCCACCCTCCCCACCCTCTCCTTAATTATGGGTATTCAACCAGACTTGATATTAATCCTTGCTCCAGGGTATAGGGTGGTTGCCAGTTGAGAGTCTGACAAAGTTTGCTACTATCAACCCATAGGGAACCATCCAATCGAGAAATCATTGAACTATTGAGGATGAAAGTTCGCCTGGTGATTAGTTCTACAGTATCTCCCAAATTACCGGCTAGCCTCAATAAGCTCAGGGGAATTGGCAAGATATGACACGGGAGTTCTAGACATTGAGCAATTTGTCTGATCAGTTGCGTTGTTGAGAGGTCTTCGCCGTCGCTGATCAGAAAAGTTTGGTTTTTAGCTTGGGGATGGGTGATAATAGTGGCGATCGCATCTACTAAGTTACCTACAAAAACCAAACTACGGCGATTATTTAAAGAGCCAAAGGGTAGGGGTAATTTTTTCTGTACTAATTTAATTAAACGTTCCATGTTGCCTGGATTTCCCTGACCATAAACTAGGGTAGGACGCAAAATAGTCCAAGTCATCTTGTTGCTTGAGCTAGCTAACTCAATTAAAGCCTGTTCTGCTTTCAATTTGCTGCATCCATAGGGAGTATCAGGTTGGCAAGGAGAGTTTTCGGTGAGAATCTGATCACTTAAGGTGGCCATAGCACCAATAGAGCTAATGAAGATAAAATGCTGGACACCAGCTTTAATGGCATGTTTAACTAGCTGAGTAGTACCTAAGGTATTCACTTCCAGAAATTCTGCTTCCGGATTCGGTGCGTCGTCCTGTAAGATGTGAGCCCTTGCGGCTAGGTGAATTACGGTGTCGATGCCTTCAAGAGCCTTACTCCAATCAGTATGACGATTGATTTCACCTACAGCAATGGTTTTGAGGGAGATGTCTGGGGGATGGAGAAATTGGTTACGCACTGCTGCAGTGATTTGCCAACCTCGCTGATGGAGAATAGGCAAAAGATGACTAGCAATGAAGCCAGTTGCGCCAGTTACAAGAATATGTTTCATAATCGCTATGTGCTAAGTTGGAAGTGATTCAGTGATGGCTTTCAACTCTCGGTACTACTAACTACACTAAGAGCTATTAGAGTCCGAATTGGATGGGTAGTTATTAAGGAGTATTATGAGTATAAACAATAGGCTGTTCAAGGATTTTATGAGCTTTCCAATTGCAAAAATTAGACTCAATAAGTTGTGGCTTGTTTTGCTTCCTATGGGACTGTTTTTTCTTAGTATCATTCCCTTACGTTTAGCCATTGCACGCCATCAAGCACCAGAACCCCAGGCTATTTTGGTTCTTGGTGGTAATAAAGATCGCTTCAAATTCACTGCCCAGTTTTCCCAGTCCCATCCTGAATTAGATATTTGGGTTTCTGACTACCCCAGTAATTTTGAGCATAACAGGCAGATTTTCCGAAAAGTAGGAATCTCAGACCAGCGAATTCACTATGATTTTTGTCCCACGGATACGGTGACCAATTTTACTTGCACAGTTAACTATTTTTATCGGCAGGATATTCAACATATCTACCTAGTAACCTCGGATTATCATATGGTAAGATCCCGCGCAATAGCAACTTTTGTTTTGGGTAGTCGGGGTATTGCAATTACTCCGGTTACTGTACCCTCAAAAGGCTATCCAAAAGAGTCAAAAATACGAGTTATTCGAGACTGTATTCGTTCTCTCCTCTGGATAGTGACTGGAAAGAGTGGGGCAAGTTTGAACCCAGATATTAAATCATGAGGGTTTCTGATTTAATAATTTCTGGTAAATCGGCTCAATCTGTTGCACCATTTGAGCCACATCAAAAAGCTTTCTAGTTAGCTGTTGGGCATTGTGACCAAGACGTTCCCGTTCCTGGGGATTTTGGAGTAGGTAAACTAGATGATGAGCTAATTTGGCAACATCTTTAGCCGGAAATAGTAAACCCGTTTCGCCATGATGGACAGTTTCAGGAATACCATAGATATTAGGAACAACAACAGGTTTAC
>NZ_JAAHGN010001196.1:0-2133 GCF_010672485.1 Moorena sp. SIO2C4
TCCCTAAAGAATTTCCTAACCTTAAGAGGAGGGGGTGAAAAAAGACCTGATAAAGTCTGGCGCACCTGCGGAGCATCCTGGGGGTTCAGAGGGTTGAGGTGCCGGAGGCTTTTCAATAATCTCAACACCTACCTCTTCCCAACCTTTACGGACAGCTTTTTGTTCCAGGCTGCCAACACCAAATCGGTCACCTGCCACCTTGTATGTCTCTCTGGCAGCATCCTTAAAATCTGAGGTGGAACCCAGCTTATCCCTCAAGGTAAGATACCAGATCCAACCGGCCTTGTCCCAAGCGTATCCACCAATGTCCAGAGCAGCAATGTAGAAGGCTCGGTTGGGGATACCAGAATTGATATGAACCCCACCATTATCTTGAGACCCGGTGTAGATGTCTCTCATATGACCTGGTTGAGGGTCTTTACCTAGTCTGGGGTCGTTATAAGCACTCCCTGGTTCTTTCATGGAGCGAATGCCTTTAGCATTGACATTCTCAGTAAACAGACCAGCTCCAATCACCCAATCCGATTCACTAGCAGTTTGGTTCAGTGTCCGTTGCTTAACTAGGATTCCGAACACATCAGCGAAGTGTTCGTTGAGAGCACCTGGTTGATTCCGATAGACCAGTCCTGCTTCATATTGGATCACCCCATGGGTCAGCTCATGACCAATAATATCGATGGCGATAGTAAAGCGATTGAAGAGTCTCTCCTCTTCTGGCAAATCTTCATCCCCATCCCCATAGGTCATCTGTTGACCATTCCAGAAGGCGTTGTCAAAACCGCGCCCATAATGAACGGTTGAGGTCAACACCACCCCTCGATCATCAATCGAGTTCCGCTCGTATATGTCACGATATAAATCAAAGGTGGCTCCAGAACCATCGTAGGCTTCATCTACTGCTGTGTCACCTGTGGCCGGGTCTCCTTCCCCCCGGACTTGACGGCCAGGTAAACGAGTTTGGTAGTCTGCATGGCAGATCACCCGTTGTTTTGCTGCTCCTGGTTCTCGGGAACTGGGTCGTGTGGAGAAGTCAGCTAATTCCTGGCGCACCCCACGGAACTGACCAGATTCCACTAGGGCGCTCAATGCCCGTTCTCGCTGCATAGGGCTTCCCTGTTCTGAAACTTCCCGCAGCATATACGCCGGAACAATACAGTGCAGAGGGTTGTGGTGGTGATGGTGGTGATGGTGGTGATGGTGGTGATGGTGGTGATGGTGGTGATGGTTTATCTTGGTAGGCATAGTAGTATTTAAGTATTTTTGCTATTACTATGATCGCCCTTGCTAGCTCAGGTTTTATTGCCAAGTTTTATTGCCAGAAGCAACACCTTGGAAACCTTGCCAGCCACTTTTAATCATAGCGAAGTCAACTCAAAACAGTTTCTGATTTATGGCATTGCTTATTGGTCGGATGATTAAGTCTGTTCTATCTTTCCTTACTTCCAGTCTCTTCACCCTGTTTCACCGTTTCATAAATCATCCCCCCAAATCAGCAACGCCTTTATCTGTGGTGTCTCGATTTAAAAATATCGATACCCAAATGATAATTATAGGTTAGATTTCCGAGCTTTTAACTCTTTGATACAACAATCGTTACAATATAGTCGGATTGTATTATTTTTTCCTGATTAGTCATTGGCAAGGGTTCAACATTTTTTAATATCATGGAATAGCCATCAAAATTTTTAACGGCTAAATTTTCTTGGGCTGCTCTCAGGGTTAACTCAACCTCCTCTGGTTGTGAGTTTTCCTTAACAACCTCGAAGGCAATGGTGACTTGTCCTGGCTGCACACAAACCGCATCAACTGGGCATCTGGAATCCTCTACTATATCCAGAACCTTAACTTGCATCGTTTTCGATTCCATTAAGGCCATCTGATCGATATGAAGTTGAATCTCTTGATTTAAATCCGCCTTAACCAAATTTTCTGTTGCTTGAATCTCTTGATTTAAATCCGCCTTACTCAAATTTTCCGTTGCTTGAGTACAACCGAGCATCGGTTGAATCAGACTACAAATGATAATCAGTTTGATGAACCCTGAGACTAAAGCTAATCCGTTCGATTTCGTCATGATTGACCACCCCAAGTCGGTGTAAATGTAAGCCGTCAGCGGTCAGCCGTCAGTGGTCA
>NZ_JAAHGN010001197.1:0-2133 GCF_010672485.1 Moorena sp. SIO2C4
ATCAACAGATACACTGGAGCACTCCTAAGGGAGAGAATATCTAGGAGCCGTATGAGGGGAAACCTTCACGTACGGTTCTGAAGGAGAGGTGCCCCGGATAATACCGGGCATCGACTCTAACCGACGGGGCTTCCTGGGGAATTTATTACGATGATGACTAAGTACATAATTCTGGGTTAAGCTATTAAATTGCTGGGGGGCTTTGCCCCCTGGCCAAACCATCGGGTTTGCTCCCATGGGAGCATGTCTGGAATGGTGCGAAATGTGAATTCATAAGGTTTACCTAGCCGTGGATAGTATTTCTGCGGCTATTTTTTTGTTTGAAAAGGGAGTAGGGAGTAGGGAGTCGGGAGTAGGGAGTAGGGAATCGGGAATCGGGAGTCGGGAAATGCGATCGCGTAGCGTGACCAAAGGTCAATCCCATTCCCTTACTTTACTGCTTGGTTATTTGGTTTTTCTATTTGGGCTTGGTAGTCATGAGGCGTTCGCGTAGCGTGGCCTACGGCCAATCGCTACAGCCAACCTCTCACCTCTCCCTATTCCCATTGATAGGTTGATCAAATTTAGTTTGATTTGGCAATGAGTATTTATACGTTTGTTTTTACTTTACAAATGAGTTGTAAAACTAGATTGTGATTTTTGCTAAACTGAAAAATTATGTATTCCTTATTGCTCTTACCTATTGGAAGTTTTAGGTTTCCTAAAGCTTTAGATGATTTGTTTACATCTCAAATAAAAATGGCTCTTCCGTACTTGTTATGCTAAATTAACACTTTGCCAAAGGGACTGAGGCCGTAGGCCACGCGGGGCGCGTTCGGAGCAGGGACTTCGGAGCAGGAGGAAGAGGCAGCTATATTGGAAAAATTTATGGTTAAATAGCCTCATAACCCTTACACAGTAAGCTTTTCGGGGGGGGTAAACTATAAATTTAGCATAGTAGGTACTGAAGAACCAGCAATCATAGTCATGAGGTACAAAGTTCTGGCTTTTAGGGAGCAGGGACTGAGGCCGTGGGCCACGCTTTCGCCAAAGCCGACGCTGCTTGAGGTGCGAACGGAGCAGGTAAGAGATAAGAGGTAATAGGTAATAGGGAAACAATCCTCTGTACCTCATAGCTATAAGAAACGCTATAGATGAGCTTACCCTGACCAATGAGCTCGAAAGAGCAATATATAAAAAAAAATAAAAATATTTAAACCGCTCTAAATCAGGTTTATAATACATATTGTTTAAACTATTTTTAGTAGAAAAATCCAATAATGTTTGATTTCAAAGACAAAATAATAGAAAAAGGATTCTTGACTGAAACCTTAGAGTCCTTGGATTTTTGGCCTGAACAGTATTATGTTTGGAGAGAAATAGCTCAGAATCTTCCAAATATTTTGCCCATTGGAGAAGTGGGAATAGAGGTAGATAAAATGCCTCAGATAGATACAACTTCTTTAGAGGATTTTCATCTGAATAATGCCAAACTTTGTCTAGGAATGATAGCCCAAGCTTATGTTTGGGAACCCATCTATAGAGGCGAATCTGAACCCCGAACAGTTCTTCCAGCACAGATTGCTATTCCTTTTGTTGAGATTTCAGAAAGGTTGGAGGAACCACCAATACTCAATTATGCTGATTATGTCTTAAGAAACTGGAGAAAACTAGATCCAAACGGAGATTTTACGACAAACAACCTTAGAAGTCTTGTGACTTTTTCAGGGAGACAAGATGAAGACCAATTCATCACTGTTCATGTAGCCTATGAAGCAGCAGCTAGAGAGTGTTATAAACAAGGTATAAAAGCGATGGAGCTAGCACAAGAAAGAGATGCGGTTTCTCTGGCTATTATCTTACGAGAAATGGCGGACACCATTGTTAACATGAAAGATGTCTTCATGACGACAGAGAATATCGTGTCTGCTGAAGTTTTCAGAAAACACATCAGGCAGTTTCTCAAAGGGTGGAACAATAACGTTGAGCTTATTTATGAAGGTACTGAGATTAATGCTTCAGCTCTCAGAGGAGAAACAGGTTCTCAAAGCAGCGCGATGCCTTTCTTAGACCGGATTATGGGTTGTATGTCTCTGGATCCTGTACAAAGAGAAATTCTTAACGAAAAAAAATCTATTCCTGTGGATTTGATTA
>NZ_JAAHGN010001198.1:0-2127 GCF_010672485.1 Moorena sp. SIO2C4
TCTTTCTGGATATGCAGCTCAAGCTTTATTCCCAAGTCGATGTTGATCAGACAGCACTGTTGTATGCAGCAACAGCCTTAGGAGTTTCCCAGGAACCCCAAGGGTTATTTCATCTCCAAGGTAGTATGCAAGTATTAAGCGATCGCTTAGTAGAAGCCCTGGAAAAATGGGGGGGTAAGCTACTAATGCGCCACACCGTTGAACAGATCGAAACATCAGGTGGTCAAGCGACTGGTGTCACGATTCGCAATCAGAAAACAGGGGAAGTTTGGACAGAACCAGCGGATGAGGTAGTTGCCAATGTTACGGTGCAAAACCTAGTCAAATTATTAGGTAATAATCTACAGAGCTTCAATGGAAACTCCATGGCAGGCTACTCGATGGCAGGCTATAAGTATCGAGTCGATAAATTACCTTCACCATCCGGTGCGTTTGTCATCTATCTTGGGGTAGATAAACGTGCGATTCCTGATAGTTGTCCTCCCCATCTTCAGTTTCTCTATGACTACGATGGACCAATTGGCGAGAATAATTCCTTGTTTATTTCAGTTAGTAAGCCAGGAGATGGACGAGCACCAGAGGGAAAAGCTACCATTACTGCTTCATCCTTTACCGATGCTGCCATGTGGTGGCGGGGGTCCAAGCAAGACTATGACCGCTTAAAGGAAGAGTATACAGAAAATGCGATCGCACGTCTTAGTCAATACTTTGATTTAACACCAGAGACCATCATTCACCAAGAAGCAGCAACCCCTCGCACCTTTGCCCGTTATACTGCCAGAGAACAAGGCATTGTCGGAGGGATAGGGCAACGGATACCCACCTTTGGGCCCTTTGGCTTTGCCACTCGCACACCCTGCAAAAGTCTGTGGTTAGTAGGAGACTCCACTCATCCAGGAGAAGGAACAGCTGGGGTCAGTTATTCTGCCCTTACCGCTGTACGGCAGATTGAGACATCATTTTGTTTGTAGGGGCGCAAGCCAAGAGTCCCTAGCTTGGGTAAAGGGGTTTTGGTCTCAAATGTCAAGATCATATGGATCTGTTTTTGGCCAGACTAGCTGTGACAGGCTACTAATACCAACCCCAAAGAGTTAGGATTAATGACGCGACAGCCTCATGATCAATTTGCCAAACAGTATCTAACGGAGTTGTTAACACCTCACGGTCAGGTAGAAATCAGCCGAGAACTAACCAGTGAAGTTCGTCAAGTCGATATTTGGTTTCTACCAACAGCTTCTGAATCCACAGCAGCCCAGGACATTGGATTGCTCGGTCAGATCGCATCAAGCGCCTGTTTGTTGGAACCTTTCCGCAATGCTACAGGAATCATGGCAGTGCGAAATTGCCTGTTGAAATTGTTTGCTCTCTACAGTGACCTGCAGCGGAAGGCACGACGAAAGCAAAACCCGATCACTGAAACCGACTTGCCCTGTTTATGGATTCTGTCCCCTTCCTGTTCAGCCCAGCTGTTGAACGGGTTTGCTGCAAAACTTGATAATTCCGGTAATTGGGTTGCAGGAGTTTACTTTTTGCCTGAGTGTTTCAACACAGCACTGGTGGCCATTAACCAGCTACCGCTTACCGAAGAAACCCTCTGGTTAAGAATTTTGGGACGGGATAAGACTCAAAGCCAAGCCATTAATGAGTTGGTGGCTTTGCCTTATGGACACCCCTTACGGCGTAACATCTTAGAGATTCTAGCCAACTGGCGCATCAAAATAGAGAGAAGCGAAGATTTAACTGAAGATGACAGGGAGTTAATTATGAATTTATCACCAGCTTATTTGCGTTGGCGGGAAGAAACCTTAGAGCAAGGCCGGGAACAAGGCTATTTAGACGGACAGCGCCTGATGGTGGAGAATCTACTAGCAGGGCGGTTTGGCACTGTTGATCTCGAATTATCCAGAACCATTGAGCCTTTGATGCAGTTGCCGATCAAAGACCGTACTCAGGTGCTGCTTAACCTGTCCCGTCAGGAACTGTTAGAGAGGTTTTCAGACAGTCGATCTCATTGATACCGTTCAATTCTATTCCCCTTATATTCCGGTATCACTGGGTCAAGACTGACCCAAAACTGTTCACCAAACCCACTTATCTCATAGGGGCCCACGACATGCGCTCCTACTT
>NZ_JAAHGN010001199.1:0-2126 GCF_010672485.1 Moorena sp. SIO2C4
TCCCTACCAGTATTTGTAGTTATAGGCACCCGGAACACTCTTATGGCAAAAGTTGTTGGAATTGACTTAGGTACAACAAACTCCTGTGTAGCAGTAATGGAAGGTGGTAAACCCACGGTTATTGCTAATGCAGAAGGTTTTCGGACAACCCCTTCAGTCGTAGCTTATGCCAAAAATGGCGATCGCTTAGTCGGTCAAATTGCTAAGCGTCAGGCGGTGATGAACCCCGAAAACACTTTCTATTCAGTCAAACGCTTCATTGGACGTAGATACAGTGAAGTCACCAACGAGGCTACCGAAGTATCTTACAAAACTCTCAAGGTTGGTGATAATGTCAAGCTAGATTGCCCAGCTCAAGGAAAGCAATTTGCGCCAGAAGAGATATCAGCTCAGGTGCTGCGCAAGCTGGTTGATGATGCTAGCAAGTATCTTGGGGAAACCGTTACCCAAGCCGTAATTACTGTGCCAGCTTACTTCAATGACTCCCAGCGTCAAGCTACTAAGGCAGCGGGTAAAATTGCTGGGGTTGAAGTGCTGCGGATTATCAACGAACCCACCGCAGCCTCTCTGGCTTATGGTTTAGACAAGAAGAGCAACGAAACTATCCTAGTGTTTGACTTGGGTGGTGGTACCTTTGACGTCTCCATTCTAGAAGTAGGCGACGGGGTGTTTGAAGTGTTGGCTACCTCCGGTGACACTCACCTCGGTGGTGATGACTTTGATAAGAAAATTGTTGATCACCTAGCCAAAGAGTTCCAAAGCGCAGAAGGGATTGACCTACGTAAGGACAAGCAAGCTCTACAACGTCTGACTGAAGCCGCAGAGAAAGCCAAGATTGAGTTGTCTAGCGTTATGCAAGCTGACATTAACTTGCCTTTCATCACGGCTACCCAAGAAGGGCCTAAGCACCTGGATATGACCTTGACTAGGGGTCAGTTTGAAGATATTTGCTCTGACTTAATCGACCGTTGCCGCATTCCGGTAGAGAATGCCATCAAAGATGCCAAACTCGACAAGAGTGCCATTGATGAGGTGGTCTTGGTTGGTGGTTCCACTCGGATCCCTGCAGTGCAAGAGGTGGTCAAGAAGGTACTTGGCAAGGACCCCAACCAAACCGTTAACCCCGATGAAGTGGTAGCAGTAGGTGCTGCTATCCAAGGTGGTGTATTGGCTGGTGAAGTCAAGGATATCCTACTGTTGGATGTTACCCCCTTGTCCTTGGGTGTGGAAACTCTCGGTGGCGTGATGACGAAACTGATTCCCCGCAACACCACTATCCCCACCAAGAAGTCAGAAACCTTCTCTACTGCTGTGGATGGTCAGACCAACGTAGAAATCCATGTTCTTCAGGGTGAGCGGGAAATGTCCTCTGACAACAAGAGCTTGGGAACCTTCAGATTGGATGGTATTCCCCCTGCACCCCGTGGCGTCCCTCAGATTGAGGTAACCTTTGACATTGATGCCAACGGTATCCTGAATGTTACCGCTAAGGACAAGGGCACTGGTAAGGAACAGTCGATCAACATTACTGGTGCGTCCACCCTATCCGATCAGGAAGTAGACCGGATGGTGAAAGATGCTGAAGCTAATGCAGAGGCTGACCAAGAGCGTCGTGAGAAGATTGACCGTAAGAACCAAGCTGATTCTCTGACCTACCAGGCCGAGAAACAGATTAAAGAACTGGATGATAAATTGCCAGCTGCTGATAAGGAGAAGATCGAAGGGTTGATCAAAGACCTGCGAGAGGCAATTGGCCAAGAGGATGATGAGAAAATCAAGACTCTGACCCCTGAGTTACAACAAGCTCTCTACAGTGTTAGTGCTAACCTCTATCAACAAGCTGAGGGGGCTGCTCAGGCTACCGATGCTGACACACCAGGCCCTGATGCTGCTGCTTCTGGTAGCTCTGGTGGTGATGATGTCATTGACGCTGAGTTTTCTGAAAGCAAGTAGAGGTTTGGGTAAGCATATGCGCTACGCGCACGCTACTTGAGGTGCGGTCAGCGGTCAGCGGTCAGCGGTCAGCGGTCAGCGGTCAGCGTCCCGTAACTCAGATCAAAAAAATGGTTACCTGTTTTATTCATAAACTGATAACTGATAACTGATAGCTGATAGCTAATAGCTGA
>NZ_JAAHGN010000012.1:0-23085 GCF_010672485.1 Moorena sp. SIO2C4
CACCCGCTCTAACTGTTTGTAGTTCTCTAAGACTCGACCAGTTCCCAAAACAACACAGCTGAGGGGATCAGCTACCACATGGGTTACAAGCCCGATTCCCCATTCCCGATTCCCGATTCCCGATTCCCCATTCCCGATTCCCTGCTCCCTGCTACCTGTTATTGTAAATTTTCAGTAAAGTCTTTGTAAAGAATTTGTAAATTAATCCAACTGCAATATATTTCCTGGAATAATCAGCTTGTAGGGTGGGCAAAAACAGTTTGATTGTTTTAAGTACTCACGAAATCATAACTTTGCCCACCCTACTGAAATAATCAGAAAACTCGATAGCTGATTGATTAAAATGAAACCTCCGATTTCCCGACTGGTGCCAGCAACTAGCGTTTTGCTGTATTCTCTAGTGGCTGCAACTACGGCATTAGGGCAAATCACCCCAGATAATACCCTAGGGAATGAAAGCTCTGTGGTAACCCCCAATGTGACTGTTAACGGTGCCCTGGCAGATTTAATTGAAGGTGGCGCGATTAGAGACAGTAATCTTTTCCACAGCTTCTCAGATTTTAATGTGGCGGAGTTCGGGCGAGTTTATTTTGCTAATCCAGGGGGAATTGATAACATCTTAAGTCGGGTAACTGGAGGTAATGTTTCCAATATTTTGGGGACTCTGGGAGTATTGGGAAATGCTAACTTATTTTTGATAAATCCCAACGGTATTTTCTTTGGTCCTAATAGCAGACTGGATGTGGGAGGTTCATTTTTTGGAAGTACTGCTGATAGTGTGTTGTTTGACAATAGTTTTAAATTCAGCGCCACCAACCCAGATGCTCCACCTCTGTTAACGATTAAGGGGCCTCTTGGTTTGCAATATGGTTCTAATCCAGGGACTATTACTAATCAGTTGAGTTTCTTACGGGTACCAGATGGTCAAACCTTAGGGCTGATTGGTGGTGATGTGAATATTCCTGGTGGCTTTAATATTGCATTGGATGGACGGATTGAGCTGGGGAGTGTTGGTTCTAATGGTGTGGTGAAATTGATACCAACGGATAGTACTTTTAGGTTGGATTATTCAGGAGTTGAACAATTTCAGGATATTAGTTTGTCGGAGGGGGCATTAGTTGATACTAGTGGCATTGGTGGTGGCAGTATCCAGGTGCAGGGGAGTAATGTTAGTTTACGCGATCGCTCTTTTGTGTTTGCGGATACCAGAGGAAGTGGCAGTGGTGGTGGGATAGAGGTTGGAGCTTCACAATTGAGTCTTGAGGGTGGTTCTAGGATAACTGCGGATGTAACTGGCTCAGGACAAGGTGGAGATGTGAGTATTACCACTGGAGAGTTAATTGTTTCTGATGGAGCATTTGTTTCAGCTAGCACTTTTGGTGAAGGGGATAGCGGAGATTTGACTTTGAATGTCTCCTCTACTGTTAAAGTGATTGGTATCTCAGCCGATGAGACGTTTCCCAGTGGCTTGTTTGCTGAAACTTTTGGGTCAGGAAATGCGCAAAATTTGAGTATTACCACTGGAGAGTTAATTGTCTCTGATGGAGCATTTGTTTCAGCTAGCACAATCGGTGAAGGGGACAGCGGAACTTTGACTGTGAATGCCGACTCGACTCAACTGATTGGTACCTCAGCTGATGGTCGGTTTGCCAGCGGTTTGTTTACTCGAACTCTAGGGATAGGAAATGGGGGAGAGTTGAAGATTACCACTGGGAAGTTAATCGTCTCTGATGGAGCACTTGTTTCAGCTAGCACTTTCGGTGAAGGGGACGGGGCAGATTTGACGGTGGATGCCTCCTCCGTTCAACTGATTGGTAGCTCAGCCAATGGTCGGTTTTTCAGCGGCTTGTTTACTCAAACTTTTGGGAGAGGAAATGGGGGAGAGTTGAAGATTACCACTGGGGAGTTAATCGTCTCTGATGGAGCATTTGTTTCAGCTAGGACTCTTGGTGAAGGGAACGGGGGAAATTTGACAGTGGATGCTTCTTCTAAGATTCAACTGATTGGTACCTCAGCTGATGCTCGGTTTATCAGCGGCTTGTTTACTCAAACTGAAGGGACAAAAAATGCGGGAGATTTGAAGATTGCCACTGGGGAGTTAATCGTCTCTGATGGAGCAGCTGTTTCAGCTAGGACTCTTGGTGAAGGGGACGGGGGAAATTTGACTGTAGATGCTTCTTCTAAGATTCAACTGATTGGTACCTCAGCTGATGGTCGGTCTCGCAGCGGCTTATTTATTCAAGCTAATCGGGAAGCAACAGGAAATGCCGGAGATTTGTTGAATATTACCACTGACAAGTTAATAATCTCTGATGGAGCAGAAGTTAGCGCTAGAAGCATTAACAAGGATAGTTCAGCAGGCACGGTAGATATTAATGCCAACTCCATCTTCCTTGACAACAATGGCAGGATCACAGCAGAAACAGCAGGAGGAGACGACAGCAATATTAAACTCTTTTCCCGTGACATCCGACTCCTCAACGAAAGCAAAATTATAACTGAAGCTCAGAATACAACCACTGGGGGAAAGATAGAAATTAAGACTGATACCTTAGTCGGTCTGGGAGATAGTGACATCATTGCCGATGCTGACCAAGGCTCAGGAGGTCGTGTTGAAATTAACGCCAAAGGCATCTTTGGCTTAGAGTTTCGCGACCGTCTCACTCCAGACAATGACATTACTTCCACCTCCGAACGTGGCTCATCCTTCAACGGTGAGGTAATCCTCAACATCTCCCAGGTAGACCCCACTTCAGGCTTAAACGAATTGCCAGGAATCCTGGTGGATGCAGAAGCGATCCTGGCCAATGACCTTTGTGGCTTTGAGAACAATCGGATTGCTGGCGGCAGTTCCTTTACCATTATCGGAAAAGGCGGTTTACCACCGACTCCAGAGGATCCAGTGATTAATGCCCACAGAACAGTCAGGTGGAGAACTCGTCCTAGGTTAGCCAGCAACAGACAACCATTACAAGCCCAAGCATCCGTTAGACCCCGTCAAGACAAAAAAGTGATTATCGAAGCCCAAGGCTGGGTAATAGCAAAGGATGGCACGATTATTCTGACGGCGCAACCATTTCAGGGGACTCCTGTGGAGCAGATATTGCCCAATCTTGATTGTCATTCGGGAAGGGGGAATAGGGAACAGGGAACAGGGAATAGGGAATAGGGAGTAGGGAGTAGGGAAGAGTAATATATAGCAATTCTCTTTCCCATGAGGTACAAAGGGATCCCCCTAAATCCCCCTTAAAAAGGGGGACTTTGAGATTGATAAGTGTACCTCCTACATGCAATAAAACCTATATAATTTTTATTTAAGTTGTGAACATACTCTCTTAAAGAAAGGCAAGAGGCAAGAGTTAATAAACTATTATTATAGTACTATTCCCGATTCTAAATTCTAAATTCTAAATTCTAAATTCTAAATTTTAAATTCTAAATTCTAAATTCTAAATTCCCTTAATTATTATGAAAAAACTATCATTTATAATTGCTATCGCATTAACCTGCTTCCTACCATCCGGGAAAGCCTTATCAAATTCTGTTGTCATCACACCCAATTCCCGATTCCCGATTCCCGATTCCCGATTCCCGATTCCCGATTCCCGATTCCCGATTCCCGATTCCCGATTCCCGATTCCCGATTCCCTAGACCAACAAGCCCAACACCTCTATGAAACAGGTCAATACCAAGAAGCTATCCCATTGTTGGAGCAACTTATTACTAACTACAGCAACAGTGGCGACCTTATTGGTGAAATTAACGCCTTAGTAAATCTAGCTTTAGTTTATCAAACCTTGGGAGACCTAGACCAAGCTAAACAAACAATATCCCAGAGTTTTAGCCAAATATCAAAACTTGATAATACCAAAGAACGTCAACAATTAAGAGCCCAAACTTTAGAAGTCCAAGGACAAATATACTTATCTCTAGGTCAGGGGTCAAAAGCCTTATCAATTTGGCAGGAAACTAGTGCTATCTATCAAGATATCGGAGATTTAACTAGATTAACAGAAAGTCAGATTTACCAAGTCCAAGCCTTGCGAGTATTAGGATTATATCATCAAGCCACTAAAACCTTAACTCAAATCCAGGAAACTCTCGAAAACCAACCCGATAGCGCCCTGAAAATTACCGCCCTCCAATACCTAGGTGATGTGCTGCGCCGAGTAGGAAAATTCAAAGAGTCTAAAGCAATTTTACAACAAAGTTTAGCGATAGCGGAAAACTTACGAGATCAGACCTTGATTGCTGATAATCTGATCAGTTTGGGCAATACCGCTAGATTAAAAGGAGACACAGCAGACGCTTTAGAGTTCTATCAACGGGTTGTGGAGGAATCTCCCTTAGCTGATATGAAAATTCAAGGGCAATTAAATCAACTGAGTATAGTGATAGCTCAACAAGAGTGGTCACAAGCCAGAGAATTATTGCCTGCTATCGACAATAGTTTAACTAAATTATCTCCCAGTAAAGCTGCAATTTATGCTAGAATTAATCTAGCTAAAACCCTATTAAAACCGACAACATCACAACTCACATCTCCCAAAGATATTGCTACTTATCTCGCTGATGCTATTAAGCTAGCTAGGAATTTAGGAGATAAACGAGCGGAAGCGGAAGCGATCGGTAACTTGGGGACTTTATACGAATACAATCAACGTCTTGATGAAGCGGAAGACTTAACCGAAAAAGCGTTACTAATTTCTCAAGAAATCCAGGCTCCGGATTTAGCTTATCAATGGCAATGGCAACTGGGGAGAATTCTGAATCTAAAACAGGATAAATTGGACGCGATTGACCAAAGGTCACGCTACGCGATCGCGGCCTATGCTCAATCCGTGCAAACCCTCCAATCTATCCGTAGCGACCTAGTCGCGATTAGTAGCGATATTCAATTTGGGTTTCGAGAGAGTGTTGAACCAGTCTACCGAGAATTAGTAGGACTACTGCTGGAACCGAATGCATCTCAAGAAAACCTCAAACAAGCACGAGATGTAATTGAATCCCTACAACTAGCAGAACTAGACAACTTCTTTCGGGATGCTTGTCTAGATGCTAAACCTGTTAATCTCGACGAAATAGACCCCAACGCCGCTATATTCTATACCATTATCTTGCCAGACCGCCTGGAAGTAATTGTCACTTTGCCCGGACAACCCCTGCGCCAGATTACTACTAACTTACCTCAACCAGAAATAGAACAACAACTGGCTTCGGTAAACATCAATATTATTAATTCTTGGCGAGGTCTGAGAAAGGACAACTTACAAACAATACACGACTGGTTAATCGGTCCGGTTGAAGTCGAATTAGCCAACAGTAACATCCGCACCCTAGTATTTATTCCCGATGGGGGTCTGCGCGATCTTCCCATGTCGGTGCTTTATGACGGGGAACGCTATTCCATCGAGAAATACAGTATTGCGGTAGCACCTAGTTTACAACTAATCGACCCTAAAGCCAATGTCAGACAAAACGTTTCAGTTCTAACTGCTGGAGTTAGCGAAACTCGTCCCCATCGTCCCAATTTAGGAGCACTTCCTGGGGTGAAAGTCGAATTAGAGAATATCAAGGGTCAAATTCCTTCATTGATTTTACTCAATGAGTCCTTTACTGAATCCAACTTCAATACAGTAGTTAATAGCTCTGGTTACGAAATTGTTCATCTCGCCACTCATGGTCAAGTTAGTTCAGTAGCGGAAGAAACCTTTCTGCTGACCTGGGATGACGTGATCAATCTCAATGAGTTAAATACTCTGATCTCAGCGGATCAAAAGCAAGAAAATCCGATTGAATTACTCGTCCTCAGTGCTTGTACGACCGCCGTGGGAGACTCCCGAGCAGCGTTGGGATTAGCTGGTATCGCCGTGCGTGGGGGGGCACGCAGTACCATTGCCAGTCTCTGGACTGCGGACGATCTTGCTACTACAGAGTTAATGACTCGGTTCTATCAGAGGTTAGCCACAGGCCAGGTTACCAAGGCTGAAGCTTTGCGACAAGCTCAACTGGAGCTGTTGCAGAGCGAGGCATTTAATCACCCCATTTACTGGTCGGCTTTTATTTTGCTGGGAAATTGGTTGTGAAAAGTAGGGAGTAGGGGGTAGGGAGTAGGGAGTAGGGTGCGTTAATAACGCACCAAGCCAAGGATAAAGATGCTCTGGGGTGATATCTTTACAACAAGAAGGACAAGTCAACTTAGTAATTACCCAAGTAGTCAATGAATGGTAAATTCCCACTAACTGCATTATACAAGCGCAGATCTGCCGTGATGAACTTAGCTGCCATTGCCTCTGCTAAGGCTAGATAGAGGGCATCATAGACAGTCCGGTCAAAAACTGCTCCCAAACTATAGGCTCTGGGTAAAATAGATTCTGTCTCTACTGTTGGCAGAGATAGTGCTAGTAGGTGGGCAATGAGACTATTTCCCTCTTGCTCAGTAATCAAACCCACTCTTTGTCTTTTCCAGATGATATTTCCGACTTCTGCTAGGATCAGTTGTGGCGCAATCAAATCTACTCTGGATAACTCCCAATGTTTACGGACAGCCAGAGCCTGTTTGGTTAATGGCTCCACAAACAACCACTTAGCAACAACGCTACTATCAATCACCAACAGCATTAACGGCTCCGGTCCTGATTAATTTGCTCCACTGAATCAGGCATGACACCGACTCGGGTAAAGATTGTTTCTCTAGTGCGATCAATTGCTTCGAGAACCTGTGTTGAAGGTCGCTGGGAGAGTCCCACAGACCGCTCCAATAACACCAGAATCTGTTGATTCACAGAACGGCGTTCTCGGGCAGCCATTGCTTTGATTTTTTGGTAAAGCTCTTCAGGAATATCTCGTAGACTTAAATTGGTCATGGTTTTCCCTAATGTTTACACTATCATGATAGCATAGTAGTAGAAAACCAACCCATGGGAGTGGGATGCTCTTTCAGAGCCACTACGCGATCGCGCTCATCGTCTAACCTACGTTATAAGCATCCCGAAAGCCGAAAACCCCGTGTCTTTAGACCGGGTTAGAATTTACCGCAAGAATAGTGGAGCCAATGAGCGTCGGCAGGTTATGAGTAAAAGTTTGAAGGTTTTTGTAATAAGGCGACCCTATTCTAAGGTTTCGTCTCCGGGATGAAGGCTCGCAGTGGCAAAGCGCCACCCTTCAAGAAATATAGCAAAAATACTTTTCAAATTGCGCTAGGGCTGCTAGCATAATAATATACCAGAAGAGGTCGAATTCTGATGATTATACTTGAGTTTAAGGCATACGGAAACAAGTCACAGTATCAATCAATAGACGAAGCTATCCGAACTATGAAGTTCGTAAGAAATAGCTGCCTCCGCCTATGGATGGATAATAAAGGGTTGAACAAATACGACCTCAATAAATATTGCAAAACCTTGGCTAAAAATTTCCCGTTTGCCAATGAATTAAACTCAACGGCCAGACAGGCTGCGGCTGAGAGAGCATGGTCATCAATATCTCGTTTCTTTGATAACTGCAAAAAGAAAGTTCCTGGGAAAAAGGGTTTTCCTAATTTTCAGAAAAATTGCCGATCAGTTGAGTACAAGCAATCAGGGTGGAAGATATCCCCTGATCAGAAATCTATAACCTTCACTGACAAGAAGGGAATTGGAAAGCTTAAACTTAAAGGTACGTGGGACTTGTGGCGCTTTGATAAGAAGCAAATCAAACGAGTTCGCATAGTAAAAAGAGCTGATGGCTATTATGTTCAGTTCTGTGTTTCTGTCGAAGTAAAGGAACAATTAGTCCCTGCTGACGCGACTGTCGGTCTAGATGTAGGGCTAAAAGACTTTTACACTGATTCCAGAGGAAAAACTGAACCAAATCCCCGCTTTTACAGAACTGGGGAGAAAAGATTAAAATTTTACCAACGTCGGGTTTCCCGAAAAAAGAAAGGCTCAACCAATCGTAGAAAAGCGGTTAATAGGCTAGGTAGGCAACACCTTAAAATAAGTAGGCAACGTGAAGAACATGCCAAGAGACTGGTTAGAAGTTACCGCAAGAAGAGTGCAGCCTTTATAGTTGGTAGGCTATGCATCAAAGGTGGCAGGTTTTGTTGTAAGGCTGCACTCTTCTAAGGTTTCAAGGGAGCAGGGTCCAGGGAGCAGGGACCAGGGAGCAGGGAGAAGGGATCACGAACCCTGTACCACGCTCCATGGAACACGTAGCTGTGAGCTTGGAGCAGTTACCGATTACCGATTACCGATTACCGATTCCCGATTCCCGATTCTCGATTCCCGATTCCCGATTCCCGATTCCCGATTCCCGATTCCCGATTCCCGATTCCCGATTCCCTATAGCTGAAACACTTCTAGGGTTTATCCTAATAATGGGTTGCTCTAATTGTCTATAATGGTAGTGCGAATGAGGAATTATGGCGCTACGCGCAATGGCATTGGCAAGAGGCAAGAGGCAAAAGTTGACTACAACAGGTTTTGCTGCTTGTATCAATTTCCTAACTTTAATAGGTAGTGCTATAGTATAATGTCAGGATAATTCTTGCCATTTTCCGGTTCTGACGATTCCCGACTCCCGATTACCGATTCCCGAGCCAAATGTAAAAAACCTACCCCTGTGAGCCCATCTCACCACTGTCTTGGCGAGAATAGGTTGCTATGGAAGGTTACTGATTAGTCGATGATGGATGAAAGGTAGGCGGGATGGGGATTTGAGGGGCATGGCTGGTAGAAAGTGCTCTCGCAGTATACAGGGTGAGGCTTTGAGGGATTTTGATGTTGACAAGGGGGGGACTTGAGGGGGAAAATGAATTGGTTCTCGCAATTGTACCTGGGAAACTTTGGTATACAAGGTTTTTGAGGGTCGGAGTTACAATCTCCGTTAAGGAGATGAATTAATGGAAACCGTGGATCCAGTATGGTAGCCTCTGGCGGACAACCGTTACAATCTCCGTTAAGGAGATGAATTAATGGAAACTACAGGTTCCTGTCGGTACCAGTCGGATCTGGTCGTTTGTTACAATCTCCGTTAAGGAGATGAATTAATGGAAACTTTGCAACAGAAAGGTACATCTGCCCTCTGTCTATAGTTACAATCTCCGTTAAGGAGATGAATTAATGGAAACCTACGGAGAAGATAGAAAAAATGCAATAGGCTAAGTTACAATCTCCGTTAAGGAGATGAATTAATGGAAACCTGATAATATGCTCTCAAAAACAATTGTATTAGGAGTTACAATCTCCGTTAAGGAGATGAATTAATGGAAACCATCTAGTGAGCCGCTCACTGAGCCAACTAGTGAGGTTACAATCTCCGTTAAGGAGATGAATTAATGGAAACCCCGTCATCTGTAGGGATTACTGCCAATGCTACATTGGGTTACAATCTCCGTTAAGGAGATGAATTAATGGAAACGATGTACTACAAGTAAGTAATGCCCACAGCCTCCAGTTACAATCTCCGTTAAGGAGATGAATTAATGGAAACTCCTTGACCATCGATACAGTGAAGATGAACCAAAAGTTACAATCTCCGTTAAGGAGATGAATTAATGGAAACTTCATGGTCTTTCATATACTTTTGGTAGCTTGCACGTTAGTTACAATCTCCGTTAAGGAGATGAATTAATGGAAACAGCAGTGAGTTTACGATTTGATTTTTTATGAATGGTTACAATCTCCGTTAAGGAGATGAATTAATGGAAACTATCCAGTACGTTATCCAAAAAGCAGGATAGGCAAGTTACAATCTCCGTTAAGGAGATGAATTAATGGAAACAACTAAGTAAACTCCCAACAAACCCAGCGGTAGCCTCTCTACCGTTACAATCTCCGTTAAGGAGATGAATTAATGGAAACTCCCACTTTAAGCTGACGTAGTTCGCAAGCCCGACGTTACAATCTCCGTTAAGGAGATGAATTAATGGAAACAGCTCAATGGTTAAGTTACCAAGTTGGCGGAACCGTAAGTTACAATCTCCGTTAAGGAGATGAATTAATGGAAACTTGAAGTGACTATCACTAACTAAAACTTCAATTAGATCTGTTACAATCTCCGTTAAGGAGATGAATTAATGGAAACGGCAAACTGACCCTTACCCACCCCAGCCTCCCCAAGAATCAGGAGGTTACAATCTCCGTTAAGGAGATGAATTAATGGAAACGTCGGTGTGATATGCTAGGTTATACTGTAGCGCCCGTTACAATCTCCGTTAAGGAGATGAATTAATGGAAACCCTTAGCTTCGTTGCGCAAGTAGTCTTCTACTCTTAGATCGTTACAATCTCCGTTAAGGAGATGAATTAATGGAAACGGTTGTACCACAGCATTGTTACCAGCACCACTAGTCGTTACAATCTCCGTTAAGGAGATGAATTAATGGAAACCGAAGGTCTGGATTAAACCTGCCATCATTTAATAGTGTTACAATCTCCGTTAAGGAGATGAATTAATGGAAACAGCAAATCCAGCATTTTAACTGTTTGCTTCATAGAGTTACAATCTCCGTTAAGGAGATGAATTAATGGAAACTGGATCGTAATCAGCATTGTTAGCCTTACCCTCTAAGTTACAATCTCCGTTAAGGAGATGAATTAATGGAAACAGGATATTGGCGTAGGAGGATAGTAGCTATTTATGGTTACAATCTCCGTTAAGGAGATGAATTAATGGAAACTATTTTAGCTGTCACCATTCACAATGCCCTTCAAGTTACAATCTCCGTTAAGGAGATGAATTAATGGAAACGGTTATTCCATCGCATGGTGACAAGACAGTAGTCAAAACTAGTTACAATCTCCGTTAAGGAGATGAATTAATGGAAACAGAGGCTCTCCGAAGGCTGGATTAAACCAGTTTTACCAGTTACAATCTCCGTTAAGGAGATGAATTAATGGAAACTCATAGAATTTGATTCGGGCTATTGGTCCGACGGCTTCGTTACAATCTCCGTTAAGGAGATGAATTAATGGAAACGGCGATCGATCATCTGATATCACTTCATACTGATACTGTTACAATCTCCGTTAAGGAGATGAATTAATGGAAACTGGGGGTATGCAGAAAGTTAGGGGTAGTTGGAACTTCCCGCAGGTTACAATCTCCGTTAAGGAGATGAATTAATGGAAACGCACCCAGCAGCAGCCATCCCCTAACATTGACATTTCTGTTACAATCTCCGTTAAGGAGATGAATTAATGGAAACTGATCGTGTAGGTCTGAGATTCGTCGAAAATCGCAAGTTACAATCTCCGTTAAGGAGATGAATTAATGGAAACTGTAACAGCAACATCGCCTGCACGCTCAATTGTGAGGTTACAATCTCCGTTAAAGAGATACATTAATGAAAACTAAGTCAGATTGTCCCAATTGGGATGCGATCGCTTTTGTTACCATCTCCCTCAACCAGATAAATTAATCGAAACAAAAATAACCCCCAGTTAAGGATAAAACCCTTGACTGGGGGTGTATTGAACAAGATTAATTTTCAGCTTGAAATACCAACCTCTCCTCGTTTTTGCAATTGGTTGGAGGTGAAAATTCCAATTACTCTAAACAGTCTGTCATTAGCTTCTTGATCACAAAATCCTGAACATCAGAATAGATATAATAACGACCGTTAAGATCCACAAAAGAAGTCTCAGGCTTATGTAAAAGTTGACAAGTTAGGCGATTAATAGTCATGATTTCCTCTAGAATTTGGTCGCTTTCACAAGCCACCAGAGCATTTTTAATGCCTGCTTTACGGTCTTTATCCAGTATCTCAGACATTCTTGCTTTTGAGACTCCCTTGGCACTGTGAATCATATAATTTCTTTTTTCGACCCAATAGTCAAGCTTCTTAAATGATTGAAAAATAGTCTGCCAAAGTTCTATCTTCTTGGAGTCTCCTCGAAACTGAATCAGGGCATCTACGAAGTTACGCTGCTTGAACCGATTATTCAATTTATAATCACGGTCTCCTTTTTGTTTAGCTTTCCAGCACTTAAGCTCTTCAGTGTTATAAGTTTCTTTAGTTATCAAATAATCAACAAGTTCTTCGTCTATTTTATCTCTATTTAAAACCCAGTTATTCGGTTTGTTTTTATTAAAATAATTTTCACCTAGTTCTCCCATCAGCTTATGTAATGTTTCTTCACAGAAAGAAGTCATCCGCGATAAGAAATTGGCAATCAGATTTAATTCCCAGTAAATTCGGCATTGGGTATATAAGTTTAACCATTTATAATATTTGTCTTTAATCTCTGCCAGTACTCCCAGATTATGCTTTTGCTTTGGTTTAATCAGCTTTTGTGCCCCAGAGATATCCAAGTTAAAACAGTATAGGCCAATTTCCATAGCCTTAATCACTAATTCGATATCACTTTTGTTGTCAGACACAGCCTCTACCTCAATTCCTTGGGTAATCAAAGAGTCTAAGGTTTCTAACCAGTCCTTTAGAATCTGGATAAAATTGCTATAATTCATGATTGATTATTTCAAGAGTAATGACTAGATATAAATCCTAAATAAATTGTGACAATTATTGTCTACTATTCCCGATTCCCGATTCCCGATTCCCGATTCCCGATTCCCGATTCCCGATTCCCGATTCCCGATTCCCGATTCCCGATTCCCGATTCCCGATTCCGCTGTTCCCTGTTCCCTTTACTAGAGCAATTAAATCAATTAAATTGCTGAGCATAAAACCGAGCATAACGACCACCTTTTTCTAACAGTACTTCATGGTTTCCCGATTCAACAATTCGTCCTTGTTCTACTACCAGAATCCGATCAGCACGGCGCACTGTTGCTAATCGGTGAGCAATAATAAAAACAGTGCGGTCTTTCATAATCCGTTCTAAGGCTTCTTGTACTAAGGCTTCTGATTCTGAGTCTAAAGCGGAGGTAGCTTCATCGAGAATCAAGATTCTAGGATCGAGCAGTACCGCTCGTGCGATCGCAATCCGTTGTCGTTGCCCTCCCGATAAATTAATTCCCCTCTCCCCTACCCAAGTGTGATATCCTTGGGATAGTTTAATAATGAATTGGTGAGCATTGGCAATCTTAGCCGCTTCCTGAACAGCTTTAAAGTCAGGTTTTAATTGACCAAAGGCAATATTCTGAGCAATAGTACCTGAAAAGAGAGTGGTATCCTGGGGAACAATGCCAATCTGACGCCGTAGACTATTGAGGGTAATATCTTGAATATTGATCCCATCAATCAGGATTTCCCCAGATTGTGGATCATAGAAGCGGGGCAGGAGATTAACCAAAGTAGTTTTACCAGCACCCGAAGCGCCGACTAATGAGATCGCATCTCCCGGAGCAATTTCTAAATTCAAATTTCTCAGTACAGGCTCACCAGGTTGATAAGCAAAGCTGACATTACAGTATTCCACCCTACCCGTCGCTGGGGGTAAAACTATAGCGCTTGGCTTTTCCATTACCGTTGGCTCAAGGGCAAATAGTTCAAAGATGCGGTCTATGGATGCTTCTCCCTGTTTGAACTCATTATAGTTTTGGGTTAAGATGTTGATCGGATCAATCAACATGGCAACACCGATACCGTAGCTTACAAACTTGGAAGCCGTGAGGTTACCCTCAGCAATTTGCCATGCTCCCAACAATAATAGTAATAAGAAGCACAACGCTTCTAGAAAACCAACTATGGGAAACTGAATTGCTCTGAGGCGTTCAGCAGCATACTTGGCTTTGCGGTTGTTTTCCGCTTCTTGGCTAAATTTTTCGAGGGTATGGTCTTCTGCGGCAAAAGCTTGGATTAATCGAATCCCGCTAAACACTTCCGTCAGCATTGCGGACAAATCCGATATCCGATTTTGGCTGCGATGGGAGAATTTCCGGATCTGTTCCCCAAACCAACCAATCAACAAGCCCATCAATGGTGCAATAATTACTATGGCTAAGGTCAGTTCTGGATTAATATAGATGACAGCAGTTAGTACTACAATCAGTTGCAAGACACAAGGAATAAAATCACGAACAATTTTGTAAATCACCTCCCCAATCCGATCGAGATCTTCGGTGAGTCGGTAGGTAAGGTCACCAGTTCTAGCAGCTTCAAAGTAACCAATACTGAGGCGCTGCAAATGGTTAAAAACGTTTTGGCGTAAATGGAGGGCAATCTGTAGTGAAGCTTTTGCTGATAGGGTATATAAACAGTACTGCGCTATTTTCTGGGTCAGAAATACAACAGCAGCTAACCCAGCTAGCTGAAGACTCCTGACCAGTTTTCCCTGTCCGACCACAGCAAAAAAGGGCTCAGATAGCCAAAGGAGTAGGGGCCAGCAGACGGTGAATACTAATGTACAAACCAATGTCTGAGCCAGAGTTAAGCGTTGGGAACGAAGGTAAGGTCGCAGTTGCCAGTAACTAGAGTGAGGTTTCAAGTGTCAATCGGGAGAATGATGGCTTCTGTTTTAACCTATCACTTACGGTTAGCTGATGGTGACAAGCACCCCATTGGCCTGAGATGGTTCAAACCATGGCTCAAACAGTTGGGAATGAAAAACCTTAGTTGGTGGGCATTGGTGGCTAGGCTTCGTTGGAAGTGGTTTGGGATTTGCCCAGCAATGCCCACCCTACAGACTTCCCAAAATGCGATTGACCGTTCGCGCAGCGTCGGGCAAAGCCCGTGCATGTCACGCTTCGCGATTGGCCGTAGGCCACGCTTCGCGAACGCACTACGTTCTCTGTGACCATGACCATTATTGTGATATGCTGATCATTGGTTGGTATTCAAAGTCAGAACTACTGTGGCCTTAAAAATAATAATTTTATCTGTCTTCGAGCTTCAAGCCCCAAAAAGCATTTCACTCTCAGGTAACTCAGGATGTGATTAAACCACTGCACAAGACCATAGAAGCATTTAACACCAGATAATATGGATTTCCCAGGTTTAATAAATTTGGGCGTTATCAATCATTTTTATTGCCCCAGTTCAAGACCAGTCCCATTCAAGGCAATCCGATTACGCAAAAGTTGATTGGGCTAGTTAACATAACTTGGAATAGCTCTATTCCCTTTGGTTTCAAAATAAAGCGATGCAGAGGTGCGACCCGTGGCGAATTTCATTCTTAATGCGGAAAACGCACCATTACGGTCTTGGGGGTTCCCCCCACTCGCTATTGCCGTGGTTTCCCCNTAGCCGGTGTATTGGGATTACCCATCTCTAGCAGAACTAGTCAGACAGGGGAAAGTACCGCTAAAACAGATGAGGTCGGTTGTTGTTGGCAACTGTACAGAAATAGTTTTCGATATCATCCAACGGCAGGAACAACTCCGCTGTGGTTCATCAGAGCAACTAACTTACAGGCAGATTCCTCAAGACACTATTGATTCAACCTCTGATTCAACGTCTGATTTAACCTTTGATTCAAAGTTGGTAGTAATTCGAGCTGATCAGATTTGGCAACAGGCAAGCCTTGCTTGGGAGCCTTGGCAACAGGCTGGTTTGGTAAATATTTCCCCTTCTTTGGCTCCGGTGATCTGGGATGCTGACAAATTGCGACAGCAGACCTCATTACTTGCCTACCACAATCTAACTACCTTGGTGGATGGCGATCGCACTTTGAGGGATTTAGCTCTCAAGTTGAAACAGAATCTTTTGGCTCTGGCCCAATCAATCATGCCCTACATCCGAGATCAGGTGATGGGTCTGATCGAGGTTGGGGACTGGCGCTGTGATACTCACTTTACTAAAGCCACTAACCCAATGCCAGAAAATGCTCGAAGGTTTGGAGGACCAGTAATGACATTACCAGCTAGTCCCTTGGTAGTTTATATCGAAGACAGCCACATCGATCGGCTGACCATGAGTCAAATTCTTGCCAATGCTGGCTATCGATTTATCAATGTTCAAGACCCCATCAAAGCCTTGCCGACCTTGCTAAAGTGCAAACCACAGCTGATCTTCTTGGATTTGGTCATGCCAGTTTTAAACGGGTATGAAGTCTGTGCACAAATTCGTCGGGTTTCGGTGTTTCAAGACACGCCAGTGATTATGGTCACCAGTAATGACGGAATTGTAGACCGAGTGCGGGCAAAGATGGTCGGTTCTACAGACTTTTTAGCAAAGCCTATTACTCGGTCAAAGGTATTGACAATTCTACAAAGGTATCTCGGGGTTAGTCGTAATATCCTGTCCGGTTGACTACTTACTTTAATACTTTAGCAAAGTGAACAGGGAGTAGGGAGTAGGGAACTTTCGATAAAAAATTATCACAATTAATTGAGTATACCTATTAAAGTACTAATTATTAATTTTTTTTATGGTAAATTAAAAAAATTGCAAATCAGGGCAAATATATTATAATATAAATAATATTTACTAGTTATAATATATAAAAAAAAAATAACATACTCAATACTTTTATATTCAAAATAAATTATGACTACAGTCCTTTTGGTTGAAGATAGCTTGACAGAAAATGAGATGCTAAGTGGTTACCTCAGAGAAGCTGGTCTCAAGGTAGTTAGTGTCACAAGTAGTGAGGATGCCCAGATCAAACTCCAGTCCCAGAAACCAGATGTGGTGATTGTTGATGTTATTTTGCCAGGACAAAGCGGGTTTGAACTGTGCCGGGAACTCAAGACTAATTCCAACACCCAAACCATCCCAGTGGTGATTTGCTCAACTAAAGGAACTGATGCCGACAAACTCTGGGGTTCGATGCTGGGAGCTGATGCCTATTTACCTAAACCGATAAACCAACAAGAACTAATACAAACAATCCAGCAATTGTTAGGCATTAGGTCTTAGGTATTAGGTCTTAGGTCTTAGGTATTAGATAATGTTGAACTCCCTTGACCCAGTGGTAACACAAACCAATCTTGACCTACTGAATTTAGATCCACTAACCCCAGAAACCCGAGTGCGGTTGCTGCGTTTTCCTCTTGGCTTTGAGGATAGTATTCTGTTGCCCCTAGAGCAGATTACAGAAATTATCAGGGTGAATCTGCCGGACGTTCTGCTGGTGCCGGAAATGCCCAGTTGCATTTTGGGAATTGGTAATTGGCGCTCAGAAATGCTCTGGTTGGTAGACCTAAACCAGCTGCTTGGCTATCCACCTTTGTCGGAGCAAGGGCAAGTTTCCCTATCTCCTGTGGCAATAGTGGTTCAGGTCAATGACCAGTCTGTGGGTTTGGTGGTGTCGCAAGTAAATGATATTGAGTTACATGAATTGGAGCAACTCCAGCCACCGGCTTCTGGCTTATTTCCTCCTAGGTTACTGCCTTTTGTCCTGGGGTACCTACCTGGGAATGGCGGTGCAGTCTTGGATGTCACGGCTATTACTCAGTGTCCCCTATGGCAGACACATCAAGCAGGGGAGTCTTGGGGAGGGGAGTCTTGAGGTTTTTCGACTTAGCCTCCTCCGAGATCTGGCAATTGATCAGGGCAATTATGACGAGTTTTGATCAACCAAATCAATCCCATCAAACCAATTATGACTGGTTGGCAAGCTCGTCACTAACTCTGCCCATTGAACAGTCGATTGGCAGGGTTACTACCGACTCGATTGCCTCTGAGATGCCATCATGGTCGGAAATTTTACCATTACCAGATGTTGAACAAACCGAAACTATAACTATGCCACAATTTGAGAAATTTGATCAATCTGAGGAAATACTCAGTTCTAAGTCCCAACTTAATCAATCATCGAGTAATGGCAATGGCAAGGGGACACCTACCGGGGTGAAGTTCCACCTAGCCGTGGATATTGAGCAACACTGCAAGGGTGAGCGGCAGTGGTTATTCCACCTGGCCACTCAGATGCGCAAAGCAGAAACTAGTGATGCCCTGTTGAGAACCACAGTGACTGAGGTTAGTCAGGGTTTACGGGTAGACCGAGCCTTGATTTTTCGCTTCCAGTCCGAGAATCTGGGTACAGTGCTAGTTGAGTCGATGGTGGGTGGCTATACTCCCAGTCAGGGGGAGTACCTACCAGTGATTGCTTTTGGGGCAGAGAATCCCTCAGCCTACGAGGAACAGGAAGTTGTAGCCCTTAATGATATTAATGACCGGGCTCTGAGTCCGTTTCAACTCCAACTGCTAGAACGATTCCAGGTCAAAGCCAGCTTAAGTCTACCGATTTTGATCGATGGGCAATTGTGGGGCTTACTGGTGGTGCAGCAATGTTCTGGTTCCCGGGAATGGCAGGAAGCTGACATTAGTCTGCTCTACCAAGTTGTTACTGAACTGAGGCTAAGTCTACAGCCAGTGGAATCTTTTACCCGACGGCGAGAGCAGGTGAAGCAGGAAAAGGTCTTGGCTCAAATCTTGGCCACAATTCCACCGTCTTCTGATCCCAATATTGCCCATGGCAACATTTGTCAAGAAGTGCGCCTATTTTTCAAGGCTGATCGGGTAGTGGTTTATCGCTTCAATCCTGACTGGAGTGGTGAATTTGTGGCTGAGTCGGTTGCAGAGGGTTGGGTGAGCCTGCTCCAAGACCAAAAGCAAAATCCTAACCTGACATCACCAGATCTATTGTCCTCTAAGCGCTGTACGGTCAAGCAAATCGGATCCGTTGCCAGCCCCAATACCGATACCTATTTAAAGCAGACACAAGGGGGCAGCTATTTCAAAAGTCAGCAGGTACAGCGAGTTGACGACATCTATGCCGCTGGTTTTTCACAGTGCTACATTGAAACCTTAGAAAAATACCAGACCAATGCTTATATTATAGCCCCAATCTTTGATGGTGAACACCTCTGGGGCTTATTTGCCGTTTACCAAAACTCTCGCCCTCGGCGCTGGCTTGATAGTGACGTGGTGCTGCTGTCACTACTCAGTGACCGTCTCAGTAGTATTCTCAAGCAATTGGACATGGCAGCCCAGCTACAGGAGAAATCGGAGCAACTGGATATTGCTGTTGAGGGGGAAAAAATAGCCAGTCGGTTGCTTGATAAGATACTTAAGAGTTCCGACTTGAACAATGTTTTCCAAACTGCTACTAAAGAAATCCGGCAGCAGCTGAAGTGCGATCGCGTGGCTGTGTATCGCTTCAATCCTGACTGGAGTGGTGAGTTTGTGGCTGAGGATGTGGCACACGGTTGGATACCGTTAGTTGAACCGAGTATTAAAAAAGTCTGGCGCGATACCTATTTGGAGGACACCGAAGGCGGTCGGTATCGCAATAATGAAACCTTAGCCGTTGATGACATTTACTTGGTTAATTACGATCAGTGTCACATTGACCTGTTAGAGCAATTTCAGGCTAAAGCTTATGTGATTGTACCGATTCTGCAAGGGAAAACCCTGTGGGGTTTACTCGCAGCTTACCAGAACAATGGCCCTCGTCACTGGCAGAAAATGGAGGTGGGTATACTAGCTCAGATGGGCCGACAATTTGGGGTTGGCCTCCAGCAAACGGAGTATCTTGAGCAACTGCGAGCAAAATCCAGCCAACTGCTATTGGCTGCAGACCTAGAAAAATCAGCAGTCAAAATAATCAACAAGATCCGGCAATCTCGGAAACTGGATACCATTTTCAAGACCACAACCATAGAAATCCGTAAGCTCCTGATGGCTGACCGGGTGGGTCTGTTTCGCTTTGACCCTGACTCCGATTTTAATGATGGAAAGTTGGTGTCGGAAGATGTGGTCAATGGCTACGATAGGATGCTGGGTAAGAAGATTCACGACCATTGCTTTAGTCAAAAGTATTCCCGCCACTATGTCGAAGGGCGAGTACACGCAGTTGCTGATATCTACAATGGGGACCTGAGCGATTGCTACATTGAGCTGCTGGCTCAGTTTCAAGTCCGGGCTAACCTGGTGGTGCCATTGCGTAAAGGAACTGAACTCTGGGGATTTTTATGCATTCACCAATGCAGTAAGCCCCGTCAATGGCAGGAGTATGAGATTGATTTTGCCAAGCAGATTGCCCTACACTTTGAAGTTGCCCTACAACAAACAGAGTACCTGGCCCAAGTAGAGGCAAAATCTACCCAGGTAGCTAAAATCGCACGGATGGAGCGAGCGGTAGTTGGAATCATCAACAAGATCCGTCAGTCTCGAAACCTGGATACCATTTTCAAGACAACCGCTATCGAAATTCGCAAGCTTCTTCAGGTTGACCGGGTGGGTGTATTTCGGTTTTACCCTAACTCTGGCTTTGATGATGGGGAATTGGTATCTGAGGATGTGGCATCAGGCTACGATGCCATGCTAGGAACCAAAGTTACCGACCACTGCTTTGGTGAACAGTATGCCCCTCACTATACCGAAGGACGTGTGCAAGCGGTTGCTGATGTCTACAATGCCGGACTGAGCGATTGCCATATTGAGCTGCTGGCTCAGTTCCAAGTCCGGGCTAATCTGGTTGTGCCCCTACTTCAAGGACCTGATTTGTGGGGATTGTTGTGCATTAACCAATGCAGTCAGCCCCGTCAATGGCAGGAGTATGAGATTGATTTTGCCAAGCAGATTGCCCTGCACTTTGGGGTAGCCCTACAGCAATTGAGCTACCTGAATCAAGTAGAAGCCAAATCCCACCAGCTTGGCCAAGCTGCTGTGCGGGAGCGAGTAGTAGCAAGCCTTAGCAACCATTTGTCCCAGTCTGTAGATGTTTACAGTGTCTTCCAGAGCATTACCAAAGAGTTGCGGCAAGTGTTGGGAGCTGACCGGGTAGTGATCTATCGCTTCAACTCCGACTGGAGTGGTGAGTTTGTGGCGGAATCCGTTGCCCCTGGCTGGCTTTCCCTAATCACTGAACAAGAAAGAGACGACCGCCTGAAGGTGGATACAACGGCTTCTGAGCGCTGCACAGTTACAGTCCTGAGTGTTAATTCTCTGTCTAATGTTGATACCTGCTTGCAAGAAACCCAGGGTGGGGACTTCGCCCGAGGTGACCGCTTCAAGCAGGTTGATGACATCTATGCCATTGGTTTCTCTCCTTGCTACATCAACACTCTGGAACAATACCAAGCCAGGGCATATCTGATTATGCCGATTTTCCAAGGTGAAAAGCTCTGGGGGCTGCTGGCGGCTTACCAAAATACGGGACCCCGTCAGTGGCAAGATACTGATGTCACCCTCATGCTCCAGATTAGTAATTCCCTGGGATTAGCCTTGCAGCGATCCCATTACCTAGATCAGTTGCGAGCCCAATCTAGCCAACTCACCAAAGCGGCTTTTATTGCTCAGGGGGTAACCAAAATAGTCGGTAAGCTATTCCAGTCTCGGGAGGTAACTAAAATCTATGGTATCACAACCCAAGAAGTCCGGCAGTTGCTCAAATGCGATCGCGTAGCCCTCTATCAATTCAATCCTGATTGGACTGGTGAGTTTGTGGCTGAGGCAGTTGCCACCGGTTGGTTACCATGGGTGGGAGCGGATATCCAAGCCTTCTGGCCCGATACTTATCTACAAGACACCCAGGGAGGTCGGTATCGCAATCGTGAAAGCGTGGCAGTTGATGACATTTACACCTTTGGTTATTCTGACGGTTACCTGGAAACCTTGGAGCAATATGAGGTTAAGGCTTATATGCTGGCACCAATTTTTCTAGAAGGAACCTTATGGGGTTTACTGGCTACCTACCAAAATACTGGTGCTCGTAACTGGCAAGAGTTTGAACTCAACGCCCTGGCTCAGATTGGGGTGCAAGTGGGGGCAGCCCTGCAACAGGCTGAGTATCTGGCACAAATCCAGAACCAGTCCCAGCAGCTGACCAATGCCGCACAACGGGAGAAAGCCGACAAAGAAGCGGTACAGCGGGAGGTAATGCAGTTGCTCTCAGCAGTGCGGCCAGCTCTAGAAGGAGACCTCACTGTCCGAGCTCCGGTAACCAACAATGAAGTAGGTACCATTGCTGATGCCTACAACAACACCTTACAAAGCCTGCGCCGGATCGTGACTCAAGTCCAGCAAGCCTCCAGGAAAGTTGCCCAAACGTCTGTTGACAGGGAATCCTCCATTGCTTTGCTCACAGCCCAAGCCCAGCAACAATTTATGGCTCTCGGTGAAGTCTTAGAGCACATCCAGACCATGGTTAATTCTACAGAAGCTGTAGGTCAGAGTGCTCAACAGGTAGAAGTGGCAGTCCAAACCGCTAACCAAACCCTCCAAGCAGGGGATGCCGCCATGAACCGTACCGTAGATGGAATTCTGGAAATCCGGGAGACAGTGGCAGAAACCAGCAAACGGCTCAAGCGCCTGAGCGAATCCTCCCAGAAGGTTTCGAGGGTAGTGAACCTGATTAGCAACTTTACTAATCAGACCCAATTGCTAGCGTTGAATGCAGCCATTGAAGCCACAAGAGCCGGTGAGTATGGACGGGGTTTTGTAGTTGTTGCCGATGAGGTGCGTTCTCTAGCCCGTCAGTCAGCGGAAGCCACCACTGAGATCGAGCAGTTGGTGCAGGAGATCCAGAAGAGTACTGCTGAGGTATCTACAGCCATGGATAAAGGTATTCAACAGGTTGCCCAAGGAACCGCAATGGTACAAGATACCCGTCTAACTCTCAATGCCATTGTTGAAGCCACCAGCCAAATCAGCCAGCTCGTAGACGGTATTACCCAAGCAACCCAGGTACAGACCGAAGAGTTCCAATCAGTGACCCAAACCATGACTGAGGTTGCAGGAATTGCCAACAAGACTTCTGAGGATGCCATAGAAATTTCTACCTCTTTCCAAGAACTCCTCGCCATGGCTCAGAATCTTCAAGCCAGTGCTGACCAGTTCAAGGTTGAGTAGTTATTTGCCTTGCTAAGATTAATTTTAGCAAGGCAAAAGGCAAAAGGCAAAAGGCAAAAGGCAAAAGGCAAAAATAGACTAGAATATATATTTTTGATTGGATTTTATGATGATAACTAACTTTTAAACAAAAACTTAGTTAATATTGGCAATTATTGTTTAAACAAAAACCAATTAAATAGAGGGTTTAATTAAAACACTAATCACTAATGATCCGAGCATTTTTTAGTCTAATCCGGTAGAGATATTTTGTTTTATACCGATTCCCGATTCCCGATTCCCGATTCCCGATTCCCGATTCCCGATTCCCGATTCCCGATTCCCGATTCCCGATTCCCGATTCCCGATTCCCTATTCCCGATTCCCGATTCCCGATTCCCGATTCCCGCTTCCCGATTCCC
>NZ_JAAHGN010000120.1:0-11271 GCF_010672485.1 Moorena sp. SIO2C4
TCTAGTTTTGCTACTAAGCTGTCCGATACCACTGCCAGTGAGGTGGGTAAGGCTTACGGCAAACGGACTTTCCTGATTACTACCTTACAGCCAGTAGCCCGGGGAACAGAAGGAGCTGTAAGTCTTGAGGGAACCCTAGCTGGAGTAATTGCTTCAGCTGCGATCGCATTTGTGGGTTGGGGCGTTGGTTTGGTTAACTTGACAGGAGTATTTTTCTGTGTTATTGCTGCCTTCATCGCCACCAATCTGGAGAGTGTAATTGGTGCGACACTACAATCTAAATTAGAATGGTTGACCAATGAAGTCGTGAATATTATTAATACGATTATTGGTGCGATCGCTGTTGTGCTGTTAGCTCTAGCATGGCACTGGATCAGCCAGGTATGAAGCATGAAGCATGAAGCATGAAGTATGAAGTGTTAATTGCGAAGCATGAAGTGTTAATCGTGAAGTATTAAGGATGAAGGATGAAAACATACAACTTGCTAAGCAACTAATCAATCTAATAAATTGAGATAGCGTTAGACTTCCGACTTCCGAGTTCCCACTTTATACTTCATACTTCATACTTCATACTTTATTCAGATTTTGGTCCAAAGACCATCTGTAGAACCATTGGTTCACCATCATCGCGGTGATACCTATCTGCCCACTGGCGGATAATTTCATCTAACTCTTCCATGGCCTGATTGATTTTCTCTGGCGGGATATCTAGTTCCTCCAACCCTCGCATGACTTGCGGCTGACGCTCTGCCCAGTTTCTCATTAACCGGAAGTATCGCGCTGTTTCGTCAATCATGGTGTAGGTGCGGGCTTTGTCATCTACTGGCGAGTAATATGCATTGGTTAGAGCGTAGTAGGGTAAGCCACCGGTGTGATCGATTCTGGTGACAGTTCCTGAATAGGTTAAGCGACGCTTGATGTGTTCAGCTAGAGCTTCACTCAATGGCAGACGTCGCTCTGGTGGTAAGTCTTCTTGGGATCTCCGGTGGAGAAATTCTATTAATTCAAAGAATTGTAAGGAATTGATGATCTGGGCATCCGGCAGGTGATCTGGCAGCTTAATCTCAAGATTGCGCTTTTCTTCCAGGTCAAGGCTGGTGCCATTGATCCGAGATTGCCCTGGTTGCCAGGGATAGTGTTCCATCCAGACATAGGGAAACTGAATCAGATAGCGAGGTTCCTGAGACCCCAACATCTTGAGCAGTTTCCCTTCTGTTAACGCTTGTCGAACTTCCTCAACAATGACCTTTACCCGCTTTGGCTCAATGTGATGCAAATGCCCAGTCATGCGGATATTGCCATCTTGCTCCAGATAGGTCATGTAAATGGCACATTTGGCAGCGGTTGCTGCTGCATCTAAAAACGCCCCATGTCGGTGTCCACTCGTCCGCAGGGCGCTGAAAGCCAGGTATAGCATGATCTGATCCATTGCACTGGGGCTTAGGGTTTTGATCAGATCGGATTGGTTGATCATCTTAGGGGCAATCACATCTACTTCCGTTGGTTATCAAGCTTATTTAGTTTCATTTTTCCACACTAGAACTAACTCACTGTCATCGAAGAAAGCGAGCTGAGGTTGCTTGGCAGAAAATTGACCAATTAAGAGGCACCCTAATCATGTCTTATTCCAATATATTATATAAAATAAGCCAACTACAAGTACACTATATTGAATTAGCACTTTCCCACTGTAGCCCGCTACTCGTACCCAACAGTGGGATTGAAATGCAGCCAGATATGCCATCAAACGGAATCCAGTCAGTTGACTCTCACACAAGAGACACACGTCCGCTACCACGATGGGCGATCAGGGTAGTCGGAATTACTGGTGATGAGACAAATTTGTGGTTTTCTTTTCTTCCATAAGAAAAAATTTGTCCTGTTTGCTCTACTACACTGGGACAATCATTACTATAGTTTAGTGGTGCATTTGAGCCATGGGCAATCATCGGTAAATTAACCCCAAACCAGATGGTTAAAACAGTAATTAAAGCAAGAGTAGTGTAAATTCGCATAGCCTATATCCGTATAAATGTTCCTCTAATTACTGATACGGATGGCTCGCATATGGTTCAGGGAAAAATATAAACTATAATGAAATTTTTAAAAAAATACCGTTATTGTAAATACCTCGTGAAATTCTTTATTTAAAAAAAAAAGTTTTGACGAACTTGTGTAAGTTTAGCGACTGTAATCCTTATATGAGAAGGATTTATCTCATGTTAACAATTTATTTATTTACCGCCATGAATGTTATTTAAAAAATTATAATTGCAATTACTTTGAATAAAAATAAGGATAGGTAATCCTGGTGATTATGGGTCTTTAAATAACTGCAAACTTGCTAAGTAGGCAAAGGGGATTACCTAGCAACCATTCACATTGCCAACGGCTTATGTAGCAATCCTAAATTATTTGTTAAAAATCCCCAATGGTAATATAATCGATTCTCTTCCGCTACTGCCGGTCTCTCCCCTTGTTTGGAAGTTTTACAACTCAAATGGAAGGCTGTATAAAGGAGCAGGTTTTTCTTGAATCCGTTCGGCAATCGGTCTAACCTTCTGAACCACATCAATTAAGTAATCATAATCAGGTGCTTTAGCATTGGGGATGTATCCTACTGATGCTGCCATGCTGCTGGAGGCAGATTCTAGTGCCTTGTGGATCTCCTGTTGTAGATTTCTCTCGACTGTTGGTCCGATCAGGATAGAACCACTTGGAATTTTATGAGAATCTATATATAAAATCCGGAACCTAGTCTGACTAAAGTCTAGGCGGTAGCGTTGCAACTCTTCTAAAGACAAAGCTCCAGCGACTACCTCCTCAGAGGCAATCCACTCTAAGACTTGTTTTGGTGTGGGGGCAAAACGCACTTCCGCTAGGGTCAGACCGTAGAGATTGTAGATGGGCAGATAATATCCTGTGGCAGAACCAGGTTGACCTAAAGCAATGACTTTACCCGCTAGTTCAGTCAAGTCTTGGATGGGGCTTTCGAGTTTTACTACGATCACTGAGCGTGACTTTTTGACTCCTTCGAGAGGTAGCACTGGTATGTACTGTGCCTCAGCAATGGCGATGGCTGCTAAACCAGGAGGAGCAAATACTATAGACAACTTGCTCTGCTTAATCAAAGTTAGTGCTCTGCGCTCGTTGTAAATCGGTTCTAATTCTATAATCATCTTAAGTCGAGCACCAAGATATTCGATTAACTTTGAGTATGGCTCTATAAAGCGATCGCTTTCCCCGTAACTTACGATCCCAATACTTAATTTCCCTAGCATAGGAGTATCGGGTGAGTTACAAGCTGTGAAAATCAATATAAGATTCAACAAGAATAGACGGCGGGAAAACATAATTAATTACCTTAAGAACTAAAACAGCTGTGGCACTAATGATACTATGGGAGATGGCTAATGTTAAAAAAACTTAATTTAGGAATCAAGCTAAACTTACTATTGCTATCCATTTTTATAGGACTTGTACTGACTGGTGGCTTGGTTTTGTCTCAACTTTTAGAAGGCTATGGGGAAAAAGTCGTAACTGACCAAGCCCTAATTCTGATCGAAACCATGGGTTCGGTGCGGGAGTATACCAATAATCAAGTGAATCCAGAATTAGCTGATCGATTAGAAAATGAAGACAGATTTTTACCCCAAACAGTACCTGCTTATTCAGCTCGGGAAGTTTTTGAAAATTTACGTAAACGTGAGCAATATCGTGATTTTTTCTATAAAGAAGCGACCCTTAATCCAACTAACCTCAGAGATAAAGCTGATAGTTTCGAGACTGAAATCGTGGAGAGTTTTCGACAGCAGCCAGAGCTAACAGAAAAAACCGGTTTTCGCTCCCTTCCTAGTGGAAAAATTTTTTATGTTGCCCGTCCTCTCGCTGTTTCTGAAAAAAGCTGTTTACGATGCCACAGTACTCCTGAAGCCGCCCCTGCTAGCCAAATTGCTACCTACGGTGATGAGCATGGTTTTGGTTGGAAGTTCGATGAAATTGTTGGTGCCAAAATTGTATCAGTTCCAGCGTTTAAAATCTTTAATTCTGCTAAGCAGTTACAGGTATTGGTGATTGGGATTATTACTGGTTTTTTCCTGGTAGCAATCTTGCTGATTAATCGTTTCCTAAAGGTATCGGTGACCAAACCTCTTAAGCAGATGGCTCAATTAGCTAAGGAAGTTAGTACTGGCAATATGGCTGGAGAATTTGACCATGATTCAGATGATGAAATTGGTATACTCGCCAAATCTCTGAATCGGATGAAAGTTAGTTTAGAAATGGCGATGAATATGCTGAATTCAGAAACTAATTAGTAATCCAAAATTACTAATTGCTTGCTCAACTGATGCCTGAAGGATTACTAAGTATTACTTATATAGCACTACCCATTGAGATTAGGAATGTCCTAATCTCCGAAACTTAGTCATAGCTTACTTCTGACTTCTGACTTCTCACTTCTGACTTGCGCGTAGCGCTATAACTGACCCGATGACATTAAACGCCGTTGAAAGTCTTGGGCATATTTTTGATTGGGAATTTGTTGAGATAAAGCTTTTACAAATTCTTGGGCGGAAGAGTTAGGATGCTGGACAAGAGTACGCTGGCAGACAATGGTAGCCATCGGGCCAATTAACTCAGCGAGTTCCTGTTGGCAAAGAGCTACAAAATTGGGGTCTAGTAAATTACTATTCCGATTAGGGGCAGAAGAAATTGGCAGTGCTGTAGGACCAACCCAGGGTTGAGTTGTACTGGCTGGCCGTCTTGGGGAAGAACCATTACTGATTCTTGACTTATGGCTTTTTGTTTCTTTGGAGGCTTGGCTAGTTTTGGTATGGAAAGGTATCTTGGTGGGATACAACGCATTGTTAATATCTACTAACTGCTGATAAATTTCTTCAGCAGTTTGGGGACGCTGATTGGGTAAACGAGCCATCAGATAGTCGAGGAAATCTGCCAGTTGTGGCAAAATATTCGGAACACTGTCGCGCCAGCTTAACTCATCATTATAGGATTCATAAAATTTACTCGGGTCTTGACCAGTGAGTAGATAAACAAAGGTGCGCCCCAAAGCAAAAAAGTCTGATTGGGGGACTGCCTGACCGTTAAGCTGCTCTAGTGGTGTATACCCTGCGGAAACTACCCCTGTTACCATACCAGTGGCTTTTTTGGTCACAAAGGTACCTGTAATTTCCCGGGCAGTGCCAAAGTCAATTAACACCAGTTGTCCATCTGTCCTGAGCATAATGTTAGAGGGCTTGATATCCCGATGGAAAAAGTTATGACTGTGTACTGCCTGTAAGATGGTAGCTAGCTGGATCAGCCACCGAATGGCAATTTTCTGGTCAATGGGAGCACCCCGCTTTTGGATGTATTGCTTTAGATTCAATCCTTCAATCTTTTCCATCACCAGACAATGAACTGGCTCGTCGCTGTTTCTGGGGTAGACTGTGAAGTAGGCATCAGGTTCTACTTTGGGAATGCCACTATTCTCTAGTCGGCCGAGGACTTCGGCTTCTCTTTGGAATAGTTCAATATACTTGGGACTATTCTTAATGAGAACTTTCAGAACTCTAGGGTTGCCTTGACGATCAACAATTTCATAGGTTTTGCCAAAACCGCCATTTCCCAGTTGACTGATCACTCGATAGCGCCCTTCCAGCAACAACTCAGAATTACAACTCTGACAGAATAGTTTACTGTCAGGGTTGCGGGGATTTGAGCAGTTGGGATTAATGCACAGACTCATCAGAAGCACGCTGGTACAGGAGGAAGGTAGGAGCAGGTACAGGACTTAGGCATAAAGTCAATAGAGTTCTAGCAACAGTCAATTTTTGCTAGGTATCTATATTTACTTATCTGGTCAGCCGTGGCAATTTATGCACCCACCATGTCACAACAAGTTTTACACATGATATTTTAAAGGGCTATTTGGATTTTAGGTTTCCAACCTGAGGAGATGGTTGTTTAGTTGTTTGGTTGAAGGTTGAAGGTTGAAGGTTGAAGGTTGTTTGGTTGAAGATTGAAGGTTGAAGGTTGTTTGGTTGAAGGTTTAATCACCTGTAACCTGTAACCTGTAACCTGTAACCTGTAACCTGTAACCTGTAACCTGTAACCTGTAACCTTCAACCTGTAACCTTCAACCTGTAACCTTCAACCTGTAACCTTTAACTTTTATAGCTTCCCCGGAATTAAGTATCCCACTGTAGGCGATACAGTTGCAGGGGCTGGTCTTTACCTTTAACCTTAACCGGGGACATTTTTTCCAACGGTAGAGTTTTATCCCTCAGCTTGTCGAAGGTGCTTTGGGAAATTAGAATTTCTCCCTCCTGAGCGGCACTACAGATGCGGCTAGTAACATTGGTAGTGTCACCGATAGTAGCGTATTGAATCAGCTTGTGTGAACCGATATTACCTGCTGCTACTTTGCCAGTATTTAGTCCAATGTGGATTTCAATCTCTAAATTGCGCCGCTGGAACCAATCCTGATTTAGGTGAATAACTGCTCGTTGCATTGCGATCGCAGCTTGGACGGCTCGGTCAGCATCGTCCGGTTGGCAATAGGGGGCTCCCCACACAGCCAGTAAGGCATCCCCAATATATTTTTCTAAAGTGCCTTCGTATTTAAACACAATATCCTCTACCATCACCTGGAAGTATTCATTGAGCATCTCAATCACTTGGCGTGGCTTCATCCGAGAGGACATTTGGGTAAATTTACTGATGTCGGCAAACAGGGCGGTTACTTCGGTATCTATAATTTCTAAGTGGCCTTCTTCCTTGAGCTTTTTACTCACAGCTTCCGGAAAGAAAAGCTCAAATTTACTCCGCATTACTGCTTCTTCCTGCATCTTCTGGTAAAGTTGAGCATTGTCAATTGCGATCGCAGCTTGGTTAGCTAGAGCCGTCAAAAACTCCAAGTCTTCTTGAGAATAAATATTGGCTCTAGAGAGATTATCCGCATACAATACCCCAATCACTTCCTCTCTCGGTTTTAGAGGTACACACATGGAGGCATGGATTTCTTGCTGGAGCACTGACTGGGAATTACTGAATCGTTGGTCAATGGCAGCATCAGCAATTAAAACCCCATCCCCCTTCTGGTGTACGAAATTGGTAATTCGTTTGCTATAAAATCGCTCATGGGTGGGTATGCCTGTTCGGGAGTTGACAGCTTTTTCCTCTAGCATTCCCGTGTCTTGATTAACCATGAGGATGATTGCCCGGTCTACATTCATAATCTCGAACAGCAGGTCAAGAATTTTTCTCAACAAGTGATCAGGCTCATCGGGAGAGGAAAGTTGCTTACTCACCTCCAATAAGATTTTTAACTTGTCTACTGAGCGTTGACCTGTCTCTTGCTCTCGCAGCTTCAGGGCTGAGCCTTTATAAGTTAAACTGTCATGGTGCAGTAATTCCTGAATTTCGACACGGGTTTGTTCTGGGGATAACCTGCTGACAATCGAAAAGTTGGAATCATTATCCTTCAAGATATTTGGGGTGATTCTGCCATCATCACTCACAAATTCAAAGATTACACTGCCCAGACGTATTAAGTCTCCGTCTTTGAGTTCACACTGGTCAATTTTGGCGTCATTAACAAACGTGTGATTTAGGCTACCTAAGTCTTTTAGGATAACCCGATCATTCGTGATTGTAACCTGAGCATGATGGCGGGAAAGACTTTTATGGATTACGGTAATACTATTATTTATTTCCCGTCCTATGGTATTGGCTCCACTGCTCAATTTATAACTTTCTTGGTTATTCGGCTCTGATTTAGCAATTAAATACGGCACAATCTAGCTCTCGTCATTAGTTCTTATCTCAGTTAAGTATAATCGACTAAATTATCAAACTACTAATTTAAGGTTCTAAGTAGTCGGACATAAATTTTGATCACTGTATTAAGAAATATTACTTAGACTCAAACCCTTACTGCTCCGAAGCTCCCTGCTCCGTTCGCGTTCGCGCAGCGTCGGGCAAAGCCCAAAAGCGTAGCCCACGGCCTTAGCTACCTGCTCCGAAGTCCTCACAGTTAACTTTAATTGTGTCCGACTACTTAGGACTAGGTTTAATGGCTAAGGGGGTTCTGACAAGCCTATTTAGCAAGGAGGTTATCAAATGCCCCTGTTGTAACTAATACCTAACACCTAATACCTAGAATTTGTGGTCTGACCTAGTTTCCTAGCTCCGCGTCAAGCACTGAGGCTGTCAACTGCTTGTATTTTACCTAATGCCTAATGCCTAATCCCTAACCCCTAATCTCTAATCCCTAACACCATTACCCTAAATGCCTAATCCCTAACCCCTAAATGCCTAATGTCTAATCCCTAACCCCTAAGCTCTAATCCCTAGAATTTGGTTGATAACTGTTTTAAAAACTGGTGAGATAAATTTCGTGGTAGTAGGATAAAACTTGATATTAGGTTAACACTTGCTTGACTGGTAGTTTATAGGGCAATGGGTTGACGATTTTTAAAAGTATATCAAACTATTAAGCCATTTTGGCAAAAATAAGTCATAGTGAAAATACTTAGTTATAATCAAAGAATTGGAAGTACTATCCCCATTGGGGGGAGGAGGAAGCCATGGGGATCGCTACAGTTAACCCAGCAACCGGGGAAACCATCAAAACCTTTGAGCCAGAGAGTCCGTCGTCGATTGCGACCAAGCTAGCAGTTGCCCAAGAGGCGTTTGAGCAATACTGCCAAACATCAATGGAGCAAAGAGCAGAGTGGCTAAACGCAGCGGCGGAGATTGTAGAGCGGGATCGAGTCAAATTCGGCACGCTGATGACCACGGAGATGGGAAAACCCCTCAAAAGTGCGATCGCAGAAGCGCAAAAATGTGCTTTGGTTTGTCGGTACTACGCTGAACACGCAGCTGAATTCCTAGCAGATGTCCCAGCCTATACCGATGCCACCCAAAGCTTTGTGCGCTACCAACCTCTAGGAGTAATTCTAGCAGTCATGCCCTGGAATTTTCCATTTTGGCAAGTCTTCCGTTTTGCTGCTCCAGCATTGATGGCGGGAAATGTGGGGTTGCTAAAACACGCCTCTAATGTGCCTCAATGCGCCTTAGCCCTTGAGCAAATCTTTGTTGAAGCAGGATTTCCCGAAGGGGTGTTTGGGACCTTACTGATTGGTGCTGACCAAGTAGAGGCAGTAATTCAGGATCCACGGGTCAAAGCTGCCACCCTAACTGGTAGTGAGCTAGCAGGAGCAGCTTTAGCCGCAGCGGCTGGGACACAAATCAAGAAAACTGTCCTGGAACTAGGGGGAAGTGACCCGTTTATTGTCCTAGAAAGTGCCGATTTAGAAGCAGCAGCTACCACGGGTGTGACTGCTAGGATGCTCAATAACGGTCAATCATGTATTGCAGCGAAACGGTTTATTGTGGTGGACGCAGTAGCCGAGGACTTTCAGCAACGCCTACTGGACAAATTCCAAGCCTTGAAAGTGGGAGATCCCATGGCGGAAGATACCGATATTGGCCCATTGGCAACCCCTGGTATTCTTAGAGACTTAGACCAACAGGTACAAGCCTGCATTGAACAAGGGGCAAAGGTTCTTATCGGTGGCCATCCTTTAAGCGATCGCGCTGGTAACTTCTACCCCCCCACAATTCTAACTGACTTCCCACCAGGCACTCCAGCTGATAACGAAGAATTTTTTGGCCCTGTTGCCCTATTGTTTAGAGTTCCGGATATTGATGCTGCTATTAAGCTTGCCAATTCCACAGTATTTGGATTAGGAGCTAGTGCCTGGACAACCAATGAGGAGCAAATCCCCAGGCTGATTGATGAACTTGAAGCTGGAGCAGTGTTTATCAATGGCTTAGTCAAATCCGACCCCCGTTTACCCTTCGGTGGCATCAAACGTTCTGGCTATGGGCGAGAACTAAGCATTCAAGGGATACATGAGTTCGTAAACATCAAAACTGTTTGGGTGAAGTAAAAATCCTAGGTATTAGGCTAAAACCATTAGTAAGCATTCAGCTATCAGCTAAAGGCCTACGGCCACGCTACGCGAACAGCTAAAGGCCTACGGCCACGCTACGCGAACAGTCTATGCGCTACAGATGGTGCTACTTGAGGTGCTATCAGCCGTGCTTATGGGTCAAGTCCCAGCGTCGAAGCCTGTGCCACGCTACTTGAGGTACTTTTGAATAAAATAAGCTGACAGCTGACGGCTGACTGCTGAATGCTTACAACCATTAGCCTAATACCATTAGCCTAAAACCATTAGCCTATAGCAATTCTATTTGAATCCTGAACAGTGATAGTTACTACTGACGGATTTTCTGACTCAGGACTCAGGACTCAGCACTATTCTTAAAATTAACCTTGTTGGTGAGGCTATCTGTGTATCCGTCCCTGTGGTGCTGGTGAAGGGGAAAATAGGAAGTTTTTATGTAACATTTTTAACTTTTTTACATCAATTTTTGACTGTTAACTTTTATTAAAGTTCCCCGGATAGAAGCCAGAATGGCTATACAACTCAGTATTCCCGTTCTTTGATAGTTATCAAAAGCTTATCAAAGGCTGCTTTAACATTGCTCGATCCCTACTGACTTCTGAAAAATTGGGATGCACCGGATCTCAAATGCTAAATCCTTGTCTTGATGCAGTCGCTCATGGGGGAAACCCCCAAGACCGCTTAGGTGCGCTTTCCGTTGGCGAATTAAATTCGCCACGGGTCGCACCTCTGCATCGCTTGTCATGAACTAATAACAAATATGGACGAAGGCTAATAGAAAAAGCTAAAAAGGAATCTCAAAAGAAATCTAAACAGGAATTTTTACAATCAAAGATTATTTTGATACCAAAACTATATATACCAGGGATGATTAGATATGGGTGACATGAATACCGCTGAACTATTGGTAAATTGCTTAGAAAACGAAGGAGTCGAGTACGTTTTTGGACTACCTGGAGAAGAAAATCTCCATGTTCTAGAAGCTCTTAGACATTCTTCAATTCAATTTATTACCACTCGTCATGAACAGGGAGCAGCCTTTATGGCAGACGTTTACGGACGGCTGACAGGAAAGGCTGGAGTTTGCCTGTCTACCCTTGGTCCAGGGGCAACTAACTTAATGACTGGGGTTGCTGATGCCAATTTGGATGGAGCACCTCTAGTAGCGATAACTGGTCAGGTGGGAACAGACCGGATGCATATTGAGTCCCACCAGTACTTGGATTTGGTGGCAATGTTTGCTCCAGTGACTAAGTGGAACCGGCAAATTGTCCGCCCTGATACGACA
>NZ_JAAHGN010001200.1:0-2124 GCF_010672485.1 Moorena sp. SIO2C4
TTGAACAAGTCGTGAGACGCATTCCCCCACCTCGTCCAGGTGGGGGTTAGTCCACGCTAACAACAATAGTAAAGATTGGGATTATGACAACCTAATTGTCGTCGTCTAGTTTTCAAGCTAAAATATTAACTGAAAGAGGATTTACGCTTACCAATGAAAGCGCCGACCAAAGTTATACGAACAGACAAGTGGCAGCTTAATCCAACCCCAGATCAAAAAGTACTTTTAGGGGAGACGGTTAATGTATACCGCCATGCTTGTCAGTATTTGGTCGGCATAATTCATACTCACTGGGCTGAACTGGGAGAGTTGACAGCAGATCAAATGACTCCGGCTGTCGAAAAACTCATGCATCAGACAGCTAAACGTCCTAATGTAAAATACCCCCAGTTCAATAAAGCCTTCTACAAATTTCCTAGTTATCTGCGACGTGCTGCGATCTCATTCTCTGCCGGTCAAGTTAGCAGCTTTGTTACTCGTTATCGGGATTGGCAGTCTGGGAATAGAAAAAGAAGAGATGCTAAACCTCCAAGGTTGAATGCAGACACTGGTTGTTACCCTTCTTTGTACAAAGGACAATGTTATAAATTACATGGTTATGACCAAGTCGAAATCAAGGTTTTCAATGGCTCTGACTGGGTTTGGACTACTATCCAAGTTACTAGTTTAAGAGAACGTCATCTAGTAGCATCCAACAAGATAATGTCTCCTTCATTGGTTTTAAATGAGAGGGGTTACTACTTGTCCGTTCCATTTGCCTGTAAGCCAGAAAAGAGAAAACCAGAGGCCAACGTCACAGCAGTTGATTTAGGAATAAATACAACAGCTACGATAGCAGTCGTAACTCATAGCGGCACTGTAATTCATCGTGAATTCGTTCACCCTGGAAGAGACATAGACCGTCGAGATAAGCGACTAAAATCCGTATCCACTCGGGCGTCTAAGACTATGGGTAAAGGCGGAAGACTCCATAAGGGGTTCTGCTCTAAAACCTATGAAAAATGCCGAAGAATCAATCATCAGATAGGCCACATTGTTTCAAAGCGAATTGTAGAGATTGCTGAACAGTTTAATTCTGAAGCTATAGTATTTGAGAATCTTAAGGGCTGGAAGCCGAAGGGTGGCAAAAAACGATCCAACCTTCGACAAAGATTCCACGGCTGGCTTAAAGCTAAAATTCGCAATTTCACTGAGATGAAGTGGGCTGAATTAGGCGGAAAAGTAATTGAAGTCGTGGCGGCTTACACTTCAAAATTAGCCTATGATGGTTCCGGCAAAGTTAGACGCAGCTCAAAAAATTACTCTCTAGCAACTTTCCCTTCAGCTAAGCGCTTTAATGCAGATTTAAATGGTGCTTACAATATCGGTGCTAGAGGTGTGTTTAAACTCGTTCGTAGAAATAGCAACGAGGGTCGTTCCAGCAAAAGATTTGGACGACCGCCTAGAAGCTGGGTTTGCCTGTGTGATCTGTGGACTAACGGTAGTTCTAGATTAGCATAGGACACCACCACCTCGGCTTGCCAGGTGGTGGAAGCTTCATGGGTTGCTGAAAAACCTGTCAGGAAAACTAGCCGAGCATGTGGGAAAACCAGAAAATTATGTGATGACAGCGTTTGAGCCTGGTGTGGCTATGACCTTTGCTGGTAGCTTTGACCCAGTTTGCTATGTGGAAATTAAAAATATTGGCACCATGAAGCCAACTCAAACTAAGGCCATGAGTCAGGATTTTTGCAAGACCATTAATGAGACCTTGGGTGTAGCACTCAACCGAATTTATATTGAATTTGCTGATGCCCAGAGACATATGTGGGGTTGGAATGGCTCAACGTTTGATTGACCTTAGACCTGGCTCAGCTAACTTTAAAGTCAGAAATCGTCTCAATCCATACCCGTGCTCCACAATGTAGGGGATTATCCGGGCGATACATGACCCGACAAGGGCCATTGACTTCTACCGTATGACCGTAAGTGTTATTAGCGCCTCGTTTGACAGTAATCACTGGATTCCGTTCGCCGGTGTTGTGATTTTGGCGAATCACTTTCTGGTTAACGTGGATCACAGCCTTCGTGTAATTTGTACGCTTTGACCAATTCCGCTTTGGTCCACGAGTGCCAGGGGTAACC
>NZ_JAAHGN010001201.1:0-2121 GCF_010672485.1 Moorena sp. SIO2C4
TATGATGGAATTAGCGGAGAACTTTGGTACATCGTCAGCGACGAACCGACCACCCTTGCTGACATTTCGGGAATATGGCTTACGCTTTGATATTGAAGAGAGCTTTCTTGATGACAAGTCCAATGGTTTTGAGTTGGAAAGCTGTGAGATTCGGAATGCAAAGCGCCTGATCGCGATTGTGTTTCGTCTTGGGGATCGCTACTCTTTATCTCACTGCCCAAGGAACTAAGGTCGTAGCCCGAGGATTACGCCGTTTTGTAGACCCTCACTGGTGCGCGCGGTAACAGTTATCTCATGCATTGGTTGGGCATGGGTATTGACTGCACGCTACTCTTGGTTGGGAGTTGTTTGAAACCCTAATTTTAAGTGGGAAACCCGACCCATCACCAGCGATGGCTTCCCGAAAACAGGACGAGCAGAAGAGGTATCGGCGCTTAGTTTACAGTAAGGTCTTTTGACTATGCTTGTTGAGTTTTGTCAGTCAACCAGGGGGCTAGACCACGGCGAGAGTCTAATAACTAAACTATAGACATAGTAATGTCGGGACGTTTTAGTTGGTTAATTAAGTAATTGGATTTGAGCCCATGCTTAATTTGATAAATTGTTTGACCACTTTTATAAGCCAAATTTTTAAGGAAAGAGCCAAACTAAAATAGCACAAGCAATATGGTTTCTTTGAATACGACCCTTGCGACCTTGACATGATTCAATACCAGTCAATTGTTTTAATTTAAGATGAAACTCCTCAACCTGACATCGAACCTTACACTCTTTTTGTACAACGTCCCTGGAGGCGCGCATTCCAATGGGCAGGTAAACTGCCCTTGGGTCGCGCCTCATAATTCTGAGATAAATCGTTTGTAGCGATGCAGCGCGGTCTTGGGGAGGCAGCGCGGTCTTGGGGGTCTCCCCCATGAGCGACTGCCGTGGTTTCCCCCGGAGACAAAACCTTAGATAGGGTCGCCTTTATAGTTAGCAGGTTATGCAGAAAAGGGTTAAATATTTTTTAATAGCGATGCAGCGCGGTCTTGGGGAGGCAGCGCGGTCTTGGGGGTCTCCCCCATGAGCGACTGCCGTGGTTTCCCCCACTCGCTATTGCATCAAGACAAGGCAACCCTATCTTACGGTAAATTCAAACCATGAGCGACTGCATCAAGACAGCGATAAAATCCGTTTTGTCGGTGGAGACACTTACCGGTCAAAGTTTCACTTTTTTGGAGCAGGTAAATTTGTTAATTTTTACTAATTTACCGGATTTTAACTCTTTTTCATCCCAAACTAATGATTCAATTCTTTGATAATCTTTTTGATTGCCAGTCTCATCCACAAGTCGATTCCGTTTGAGAGGACAATAATAATATTATCCCAAACCATCGATATATAACATTAATTTATTTTTGGCATACCAACTGTCCATCAATACAGTTCTAAATGGCAACTCCTTAGAATAGACAAGGTTTTGGAGCCTATCCAAAACCTGTTCTATTTTTGTCTTACCATCCTAGAGACGAAACCTTAGAATAGGGTCGCCTTTATGGTTGACAAGCTATGCATAGAAGGGTTAAAACTTGAGGCGCGACCCCGTAATTTAATTCGCCATAGGAAAGCGCGCCTCCATTGATTAAGGCGACCCTATTCTTACGGTAACTTCACCGTTATGGGTCATAAATCCGATAGTATACTACCCAAAACTTTTGGGTTTCGTGATTGACCTATAGGCAATTTATTAATCAAATTACTTGGAGGCGCGCATTCCAATGGGCAGGTAAACTGCCCTTGGGTCGCGCCTCGATTATACCCTGGAAATTACCACTATATTGTCGTTTAATTATCTCGATTTTTATAGAGTATAGTTTCTCAATTACTGTGTCATCAAAAACTAGATCGGCTTGCTCATTTATTTCAATTAAGTATTTGACATTATCCCACAGTAAGCGTGGGGTCAACTTATCATTTTTTAGATAACCGTTGATTTGATCATGGCTAATCTGCCCTAGGGCGTGTCATCAAATAGGTGTCAATCCAGTTTAAAATAGATAAATTCTTGGCGAGTTGAGTAATTTCAGGAGTGGTACAATGACGCGCCGCTATGCTTTGCGGAATGACCAGTGGGAACGCATC
>NZ_JAAHGN010001202.1:0-2111 GCF_010672485.1 Moorena sp. SIO2C4
TGGTGGGGGAACAAAACTATGAAGCGATGCAGCGCGGTCTTGGGGAGGCAGCGCGGTCTTGGGGGTTCCCCCCACTCGCTATTGCCGTGGTTTCCCCCACTCGCTATTGCATCAAGACAAGTCCCCCAGAATTGGGGGATTTAGGGGGCTTTAAGACAACCAAATTATCGCACATTCATTCCTTAATTCAGCAACGCCAATGTTTTAGGGTCATTCCTAGCTAGAGCGTTGATTGAGAAATGCAATATAAGCATCAGCTATCAGCTATCAGCTATCAGCTTTGGGCCTGTGGCCACGCTACACCGAACAGTTTATGCCCATAGCGCACGCTACTGTTCGCGCAGCGTGCGCGTAGCGCAATCGGTGCTTTTAGCTGAGGGCTGAGGGCTGAGGGCTGACGGCTGACGGCTGAATGCAAGATAAGATCAAGCTCCCATCCCAGAATAATGCTTTAACCCCTTACGCCATAACCAGCGGTTGACTAGGAAAAATACCAAACTCCAACCTAGAATTATCAAGATTCCCCCCACCACATTCACTGGTAAACCAATAAATAGTGCTGCTGGGAAGTGCATCAAATAAGGGAAGGGTGTCCACTGGGCAATTTGCCGTACCAAAGGAGGAAAGACTTCCAACGGAGCAATTAACCCAGAAAGAAATAAGTAGAGCAAAAATGATAATTCTTCAATAGCACTAGCTCGTTCTGTCCAAAAGGCGAACATGGCAAAGGTATACTGCATCAAAAAGCGTAGGGCAAAGCTCATTGCTACCACCAGGCAACCGAGTAACAAATTGCCAAGATTCGGTAGCCAAGCTGCTTGGGGATACAGCATAAAAAACAAACCGATTAGCCCTAGGTTAAACGGCATACGGATAAATCGTTCTGCTAAGTGAGCGGCTACGTGATGCCACACTGGATCAATTGGCTGTAGTAATCGTGGGGAAAGTTTCCCTTGCAACACTTGTTCTTGAAATTCAAAAATAACCCATACCAAGTTGAACTGGCGGATAAAAAACACTGAGATAAAGTAACGGGCAAATTCTGTAGAATTCAGACCAAATTCTGCTTCTTGGGATGCCTTGATCCAAATCCCCATTAGAATCAGAGGTAACAGATTCGACAGTACCCAAAAAAATATTTCTGCCCGATATTCCATCATATGGGCGTAATAAACACTCAGGAAGGTTTTAACGATTCTTAGGACGCGCTTCATTTATTTTAAGTAGGGAGTAGGGAATCGGGAATCGGGAATCGGGAATCGGGAACTTCCAATCAAAAAAATCTAAATTTTACAGTCTAAATTATTAATTATTAAGGCTGCATTATTAAGGCTACATTATTAATTTTTAATTCTTAATTCTGCCTTCTAAATTCTTAATTTTTAATTCTTAATTTTTAATTCTTAATTCTGCCTTATGACCGACAACCTTTAACCAGCTAACCTTTGCAGCAAAGTTCACTCTACTACTCCTGCCTGGAAAACACGACCAATAACTTCTTCAATGGGAGGGTCAGTTACGCTTAAATCTATCACCTCCAGCTCAGCGAGAATCCGAGCCACAGTCTCGGTAAGCACTTCCCGACGCACTAGGAAACGCACGTGGTGACCATCTATTTCTTTGAGTTCACCATAGCGCTGTAAAGACATTTCCTGGCCATTCTTTACCTCAGGTAAGGGCTGGGCAAGTTCTACCGTGATCTCACGATAGGGAGCAAAGCGGTCAAGTAATCCGTCTAGAGAGCCATCATAAATCAGCCGACCTTCATGGATTAGTAGCACCCGTTGGCAAAGAGCAGTGATATCGGCCATGTAGTGACTGGTTAAGAGTATTGTTGCTCCTGTGCGTTGGTTGTACTCCCGCAAGAAATCCCGCACGGCCAGTTGAGCATTGACATCTAATCCTAAGGTAGGTTCATCTAAAAATAGAACTTGGGGTTGGTGTAGCAGTGCTGCTAGTAGTTCCGCTTTCATGCGCTCTCCTAGGGAGAGTTTTCTTACTGGCTGAGTGAGTTTCCCTTCTAGGGAGAGCATCTCAGTAAGTTCCCCAACTCGATACTTATAGTCAGTATCAGAAATACCATAGACAGCGGCATTGATTCTCAAGGAATC
>NZ_JAAHGN010001203.1:0-2107 GCF_010672485.1 Moorena sp. SIO2C4
TTTAACTGTGTGTTTCTTGAGTCATGTGCTAGTTTACTAATTGTATTCATGTGCGCCATAATTGCTGAATTGTTTTGTCTTGATTATGAAACTTGCGAATATACGGATGGCAGTAAACCTCATTTTGTGCACGAAACTTGCGAACCGGGAGTTCATTGTGAACCTTGTCCTATTGGTTATGTTTGTAAAGGGTCAAGGGCTTTAGCAACAAAAATCCTCCAATTCCTAACATTGCTCCAAACATTAGCAATATCGATGCCAGCACCCGTTTTAGATCGTGTTCCAAATCCTGGATTGGGGCTAAACCGGTGCGAAGCTGCTGACGTTTCCAGCCAGGCCCTGCTGGACGCACCCGTCGATAAAATTCATCTAAGGTGGTATCAGATTCTGGTGGAGTGAGCAACATTACCACTACCCACAACACACCAGTAATTCCAGCTGTTACTAGCAGACGCCAACCAAAGTCAGGAATCTGAATAACTGGCACGACACTAGTACCAAACCCGACTACAAAACCAGCAACCATGGCGGTTAGTTCAGCAGCAGCATTAATCCGCCACCAGAACCAACGTAACATTAACACTAATCCCGGTCCAGTACCAATGGCAATTACTAATCGGAACACGGTGGCAACGTCTGTGGCAAAGAAGGCGGCAATTGCTCCTAAAACTGTGACCAGCACTGATGCGATCCGCCCCACTAAGACTAGTTCCGATTCTGTGGCTTGGGGATGAAAAAAGCGCAAATAGAGGTCATTAGTGAGATAGGAGGCTCCCCAGTTAATGGAGGTAGACACAGTACTCATAAATGCGGCGAGCAGGGAGGTTACCACTATCCCGAGCATGGCTGGTGGCAGAAAGTCTAGCATCAGTTTGGGATAGCCCAATTCCCGGTCTGCCAAATCTGGATAGATTACCATTGCGGCTAGGGCAACTAGGATCCACGGCCAGGTCCTGATTACATAGTGAAAGATATTGAATAGCCAAGCGGCTTTCTCGGCATCTGCTTCATTTTTGGATGCGGCCAGGCGCTGGACAAATTCACCACCGCCATCACTGCGACGCCATGCCCACCATTGCAGGAAGATATAGGCAGAGAATGTGCTAGCACTGATGCCAGCAGTTTCACTCCAACTAATCCCTCTGGAACCAACCGTGAGGGGAAAAAAGGCTAGTACATCCTGTTGGGTGACTTCCTGCACTTTTGGGACTAGTTGATGAATACCACCGACATGGTTAATGGCAACTACAGCAACTATGATTGCTCCGAGTAGGGCAAAAAAGAATTGGAAGAAATCCGTAGCAACTACGCCCCACAGTCCAGCAAAGCCAGCGTAGACTAAGACTAGAACACTTACTCCCAATACACTCCAGAGTTTTACACTACTGGCTTCGGGAGCGATACCAAGGCTTTGCCAAATTTCTAGAGCACCTACTACTTTGACCATGGCTAGCATGGCATAGCCAATGGCAATACAGTTGATTGGTACCGCAAACAGAAAGGCTTTGGTTCCCCGTAATAGGGCAGCTATCGAGCCACCATAACGGATTTCCGTGAGTTCGGCATCCGTAACAATTTCTGACCGTCGCCACATCCGGGCAAAGATGTAAATCATGATTAGATGGGATATGCCAAAACTCCACCATTCCCAGTTGCCCGCAATGCCTCGATTGCCAACTACCCCGGCAATGTAGAGGGGGGTATCTATGGAAAAAGTAGTGGCAGCCATACTGGTACCGGCTAACCACCACGGGAGCGATCGCCCCGAAACAAAAAAATCAACAAGACTGCCGGAAGCCTTGCGCGAGAGGTATAGTCCTAATCCGAGGGACAAGACTAAGTAGACTAGGACAATTAGCCAATCAACGAGTTGCATAAATTCCGGTTGCTGGTCACGGATTGAGATATCATATCAGATTCGGACGGGATCCCCCTCCCGTCCCCCTTAATAAGGGGGAAGCCAGTGCGTAGGGTGCGTTAGGGGCGGGCTTGCACTCATTTTCCGCCTCGTAGTGTTGGGATAGCCCTTCCCGTAACGCACCGCCAGTGTTGGGACGGGCTCGCACTGATTTTCCGCCTCGTAGTGTTGGGACCGCCCTTCCGAAAA
>NZ_JAAHGN010001204.1:0-2106 GCF_010672485.1 Moorena sp. SIO2C4
GTAGTAAACGTCGGAACCCATCTTGAAAGTGCCCCCAGGAATGAAGGTCATACCTTCAGGGCAGCTATTTACCGTGGGAGATGCCTTGACTGGTGTGGGAGTGCCAAAGACTAGGCATACTGTCAGGGACAACCAGTGATCACCATCAAGACTACTCCCAACAAGGCACTCACCATAATCGGTAGTACATTAAAGGCAGCTGCTAAGACTACCCCTACACTAATTGCGATCGCAATCCCTGCTTTGTCTCGCCGTAGGGTTTCTAAATCTCGCTGTCCAATCACCAACAAATCTCGACTGGTTTGCAATCCCAACAAACTTTGCCTCGGACCTTGTACCAACAGCACATCACCAAAGTGCAAGCAAACTCTTCCAAGTCTTTCTCTGACCAGTTCCTGTCCCCGTCGAATTGCCAAAACCGTACCGTTATAGCGTTGTCGAAACCGCATATCCTTTAAGGTTGAGCCAATTAAATTAGAGTTAGCCAGGATCAACACCTCAGCAATCCCTTCCTCCCCAGAGGTAAGACCCGTTTCCAAGGGTTGCTTTCCAAATTGGACATCAGCTAAGATTTCTATCCCTCGTTCATCTTTGACTCTCAGCAGACACTCCCGACCAGACCTCACAATCAAAATATCCCCTGGTCGCAATACTTTATCTGCCAGCGGTTGGGGAAAACGGCTACCATTGCGAATCAGTTCCAAAACGTCCAAATCAAACTTCCGCTGAATTTCACTGGCACGTAGGGTTTGCCCCACTAGGCTGGAATCTGGTGTAATGACAATTTCACTGACATACTCTTTGAGATTATAGTCCTGAGTGACAATACCATTGCTGGCTACTTTACGGTTGGGCAAAAGTCGGGGTGCCACTAGAGCCAAATATGCCAATCCTATGGTGAATGTAATTAGCCCCAATCGGGTGAATTGAAACAAGCTGAAATCACCATAGCCCAACTGTTTAGACAACCCACTGGCCAAGACATTAGTGGAGGTGCCAATGGTAGTGATCATGCCCCCTAAGATAGTGACAAAGGATAAGGGCATCAAAAGCCTAGAAGGGGAAATACTTTGCTTGCGGCACCAATCTTCTACAATAGGAAGTAGTACAGCCACCACAGCGGTATTGTTAATGAAGCCTGTTATGGGCCCAGCAATTATTCCCATGGTAAAGATTTGCTGGGTTGACTCCTTGCCTCCCCACTTCAGCAGTAGGTCATTCACGATTTGAAGCGCCCCAGTTCGGGCAATCCCAGCACTGAGGATAAACATAGCCATCACAGTGATCGTGGCAGGGTTGCCAAAACCGGAGATTCCCTGTTCTGGGGTGACTAGCTTTAGAAGCATAAGTAATACCATCACTGCGATCGCAGTGATATCCACTGGCATCCATTCCCTAATGAAACTGATTAAAGCTAGTAGGACAACGCTCAGGGTTAGAAATATAGTCATAGATAGCGATCGCTCTCACCAAAAAAGACTACCTTAGTTAGGTAGCTCATGGACATCCATCAAACATTTTGATAAATTTACCTATCCATGGAATTTATCTCGCCATATACTAGCCAAAATGATTCAATAACGCTATTAGTTAGCGTATCCTTTATCAAACTAATTTATAGTTATAGCAATGAGCATAAGCCTTAGGAAATCAAATTAATTTAAAGGTAACTTCGGAACTTCGGAACTTTGGAACAAGCATGTACTAATCTTTATTCCCCGAATTCATCCGTGACTATGAACTTAATTATTCATTATTATCTAGTCAAGTAGATCCCTTAATTAAAACTTTAAATTAAGACACCCTTGATTTAAAAAAAATTAATAATAAACTGTCAATTATTGTTGACTGTTAACTGTTGACTGTTAACTGTTGACTGTTAATCTTACCATCCCGCCAACAAAAAAATCAATTAAATTAAAATTGAATAAACTCCTGGGGGTTGCTCTGAGGATGCCAGGGGAACAGGTAGCTTCTGGAGTAGGGGAGTAGGGGATATTCCATGTCCGTCCCGATTCCCCCATCCCCCCATCTTCTTCAAAGTAAAGCGTGGTAGCTCACGCTTCGAGCAATTTTCCACTTCCCATCAAGCAGAATTCCCAGAGA
>NZ_JAAHGN010001205.1:0-2106 GCF_010672485.1 Moorena sp. SIO2C4
TGGTGGTGATGGATGATCAGACCGGAAGCTTTGACAAGTGTTATACTTAGTGTTATAGTTAAAAAGATTGCTGGTGTAGCTCAGTTGGTAGAGCAGCTGATTTGTAATCAGCTGGCCGCGGGTTCGAATCCTGTCACCAGCTTTTGACACTCCCCGCCCTGGAAGGACGGGGATTCTCACTTCAGCGAGCTGTCTTGCTCACCCAAACCGGAGTCAGGGAGAGTAGAGGACAATTCTCCATGAGCGTTCGGATCAATGATCCAGGTTCCGGTGTGCCCCACCGTACCCAAGGCTTTCTCTAAAATGTTGATTGCGGCGTTGTGGTCGCGGTCTAGTTGACAACCACATTTGCAGGTGTGAGTCCTGGTCGATAGAGACTTCTTCACTACCTCGCCGCACTGAGAACAGTTTTGACTAGTGTAGGCGGGGTTTACTGCAACAGTAACCCTGCCAAATTTAGTTCCAAAATGTTCCAGCCATTTTCGGAATTGATACCAACCTGCATCATTAATAGACTTGGCTAGACAGTGATTTTTAACCAAATTCCTGACTCTTAGATCTTCGTAGGCGACCAGATCGTTAGACCGGATTACGCAGCGCGCCGGAGACGAAACCTTAGAAGAGTGCAGCCTTACAACAAAACCTGCCACCTTTGATGCATAGCCTATCAACTATAAAGGCTGCACTCTTCTTGCGGTAACTTCTAACCAGTCTCTTGGCGTGCTCTTCACGTTGCCTGCTTATTCTAAGGTGATGTCTGCCTAGTCTATTAATAGCCTTCTTTCGGTTAGCTGAGCCTTTCTTTTTTCGAGAAACCCGACGTTGATAAAACTTAAGGCGTTGTTCTCCTTTTCTATAAAATCTGGGGTTAGATTCAGCATTGCCGTCGGAATCAGTATAGAAGTCCTTCAATCCTACATCTAAGCCGACAGTATTACCAGTAGGCTTCAAAGCCTCATTGTTATCGACAGCGATACAGAATTGGACATAATAACCATCAGCTCTTTTTACTATCCGAACCCGTTTGATCTGTTTCTTATCGAAACGCCACAAGTCCCATGTGCCTTTGAGCTTAAGCTTCCCAATTCCTTTTTTGTCGGTGAACGTAATTGACTTCTTGTCAGGGGACAACTTCCAGCCTGACTGCTTATACTCAACTGAGCGGCAATGTTTTTGGAATCTTGGAAATCCTTTTTTCCCAGGTACACTTTTCTTACAGTTGTCGTAAAAACGGGCGATTGATGACCATGTTCTTTCAGCCGCAGCCTGGCGAGCAGTTGAGTTCAAAGCGTTAGTGAAGGGAAATTCTTTGGCTAAGACCTTGCAATATTTGTTTAAATCGTATTTATTTATGCCTTTGTTGTCAATCCACAATCTAAGACAGCTATTGCGAACAAACTTAACCGTTCTGATCGCCTCTTCAATGGCTTGATATTGCTGCTTCTTTCCGTAAGCCTTGAACTCAAGAATGATCATCAGGAATCGAGCTTTTTTGTAACATATTTATGCTAACAATTATAGCACAAACCAGCCAGTATTATGGCTAGAAAAAGCCGTCCTAGAAGGACGGGGTTTTAGACCCATTTTTTTTGATAAAAAAAATAGTTATAGCGTTTATTGCATGTATGAGGTACACTTCTCAACCTCAAAGTCCCCCTTTTTAAGGGGGATTTAGGGGGATCCCTTTGTACCTCATGGGAAAGAGAATTGCTATCAAACAACTAGGCACTTCCGGCCTGATCGCCACTGCTTAATCCTGTATTTCCAACTGTTCTAGGTCAGCAGGGGTATTGCAGTTAAAAAATAGCCTAGTGTCACTGACTAGCAACTCCTGTACTGGATGCTGGGCCAACCAACGCTGAAATGACCTTCCCCCTTGATTGATAAACTCAGTGAGGCTTGGTAGACACTGGCGTCGGTAAAAACCGCACAGGGGTTCCCAGCCCTTGGGGTTTCGTGGCAATAGTGCGTTCGCGTAGCGTGACTTTTGGTCAATCGCGTAGCGTGACCTTTGGTCAATCGCATTTTCCCGAGTCTGCTCCAAATGCTTGAGCCAACCTTGCACAACCTCTGCTTTTAATTGGGGTAAATCACAAGCCAGTAACA
>NZ_JAAHGN010001206.1:0-2105 GCF_010672485.1 Moorena sp. SIO2C4
TTTTACTGGCGGTATTGAGTTTGATTACACCACCTTATCCGGACGTCTCCGGGAACTGGCTTACCTGAATGCTAGTGTTAGAATTACCTTCTCAGACCATCGCCTGGAAGAACCCAGAGTAGAAACCTATCACTACGAGGGAGGTATCCAGGAATATGTCGCTTACATGAACCGGGAAAAGCACCCCCTACACGAGGAGATTATCTACATACAAGGGGAACGCAAAAGTATCCAAGTGGAAGTGGCACTACAATGGTGCATTGATGCCTATAGTGATAATTTGCTGGGTTTTGCGAACAATATTCGCACCATTGATGGTGGTACCCACTTGGAGGGGCTCAAGACAGTCTTGACCCGAACCATGAATGCGATCGCACGCAAGCGGAATAAAATCAAAGAAAGTGAGTCTAACCTAGGTGGTGAGAATATCCGAGAAGGATTAACTGGGGTGATTTCTGTCAAAGTCCCAGAGCCAGAATTTGAAGGTCAAACCAAAACTAAACTAGGAAATACAGAAGTAAGGGGCATTGTAGATTCCCTAGTTGGGGAAGTCTTGACTGAATACCTGGATTTTCGTCCCCAAGTAGTCGATACTATCTTAGAAAAAGCGATTCAAGCCTATAAAGCCGCAGAAGCTGCTCGTCGTGCTCGTGAATTAGTGCGGCGGAAGTCAGTACTAGAGTCTTCTCCCTTACCCGGTAAGTTAGCCGATTGTAGTTCTCGGGACCCAGCGGAATCAGAGATATTTATCGTTGAGGGAGATAGTGCAGGGGGCTGTTTTTCTGGAGAGACACAGGTTGCCCTGGCTGATGGACGTTCTTTGAGCTTCAAAGAACTTGTAGCTGAACAAGCTATGGGTAAAGAGCATTTTTGCTACACGATTACCAATAATGGCAGCATCGGAATAGAACGGATTATCAATCCCAGGATGACCAAAGCCAATGCTAAAGTCATCAAACTTACCTTAGATAACTCAGAAACCATTATTTGCACTCCCGATCACCTGTTCATGTTGCAAGATGGTAGTTATAAGCCAGCAGTATCTCTGACTCGTGATGATTTGCTAATGCCTCTGTATCGCCCACTGGCAGAAATCAGGAAACAGGCAAAGGTCAAAACCCAAAACAAAGAAGCCTATGCCGCTGTTGCTGGTAATCAGACACAGGTTTGTGAAGCTGTTGCCAACTATAACTACCAAGTTGTTGCTATTGAAGCTCTAGAACAATTGGTAGATGTTTATGATATCGAAGTGCCTCATACCCATAACTTCGCTTTAGAGAGTGGGGTGTTTGTTCACAACAGTGCTAAACAAGGACGCGATCGCCAATTCCAAGCCATTCTCCCCCTCCGTGGAAAAATCCTCAACATTGAGAAAACTGATGATGCCAAAATTTACAAGAACACAGAAATCCAATCCCTAATTACAGCCCTAGGGCTAGGGATTAAAGGAGAAGAATTCGATCCGTCCAATTTACGCTACCACCGCATCGTAATAATGACTGATGCTGATGTGGATGGCGCTCACATCCGTACTTTATTACTAACCTTCTTCTACCGCTATCAACGAGCCCTTGTAGACCAAGGCTACATCTACATCGCTTGTCCGCCCTTATATAAACTAGAACGAGGTCGCAACCATAACTATTGTTATAGCGATCGCGAACTACAACAGCGGATTAGTCAATTTCCTGAAAACGCTAACTATAACATCCAACGATTCAAAGGATTAGGTGAAATGATGCCACAGCAGTTGTGGGACACCACCATGAATCCAGAAACTCGCACCATGAAGCAAATCGAAATCGAAGATGCTGCTGAAGCAGACAGAATCTTTACTGTACTCATGGGAGACCGGGTTGCTCCTCGCCGCCAATTCATTGAAACCTATGGCGCTCGACTCAATCTAAACGATTTAGATATTTAATTACGTAGGGTGTGTTAGGGACGGGCGAGCCCTTATTTCCTCGCTAGCAAGTGTTAGGAAAATCCGTCCCGTAACGCACCACCCACCATCAGAGTCAAATTAATCTGCCCACCCTATTCCCTATTCCCTATTCCCTATTCCCTGCTCCCTATTCCCTATTCCCTGCTCCCTATTCCCTGCA
>NZ_JAAHGN010001207.1:0-2101 GCF_010672485.1 Moorena sp. SIO2C4
TCAGAGATCGACCTGTGCTTAGTTAAATGGCAAGTCGATGGCAAGTCTATTGGTGGAATGATTTTACTATAAGTTGCGAATTTACCGAATCCTGCTAGGTATGTAATCAACAGGATTTAGAGCAATTGCCCGTTTGCCCAGCACCCCAGGGCAAACGCATCTAAATTCTAGAAGCCTTACTCAGAAGCGATTTCAAAAATAATAAGTATAAATACTTATCAGCTCAATCTCCTATCCACTAGGCATTTCAAAATAAGATGCGTTTACCCTGCCCAGCACCCTAGGAGCCAGTTTGAAAGGTTTAATATCCGTTTGTAGGAACAACAATCGGTCAATCAACTCGGGGATTGACCGAAAAGTATTAGCTAGTAGACGGCAGAAATAGCGACGGGTGAGCCTTCATGGGGGAGTTCACCTGTTCCTAAGCTGCATCCCTTGTTCAAAGGATTGCTAGGATTTAGATATCACCTCACTAACTAAATTTTAGTTTAGCTGTTTGTAGTCTTTGATGTCTTTTTTCAGCTCAATATGCAGGTGATCAATCTCCTGTTTTTGGAGGATTTCTAATATGGCTATGTTTAAGTCATTCATAGCAGCATAGTAAAGGTTTTTGTCAATCCCAAATGCCCTAACTAGGATCACACGAGCATTCTCTTCAATGCTGGATAATAAAACTAACATTTGCTGCTTGTGCAATCCATCGATAGTCGAAATTTTGGCTTTAATAGCCTGACAAAGTCGGGTAGTTTGCTCCGCTGAAATTCCATCTATTTTCAGAGTTAAATTTATGGCTCCCAACTCCAAATTATCGCCAGTATTTTGTGACCAATAATTAACCACAACTCCACCAATCATTTTAGAATTGGGAACTTTTTTGGTACCACCCAAATTAATAATACGAACCTTTGTACTTCTCAGACCAATACTGAGTATCTCAACAAAACCATTTATTCCGTCCAATTCTACCCAGTCACCGGGTCTATAGAGACCATCAGCATAGATAACCACTGTACAAAACCAGTCATAGATAATGTCTTTTAATAACAAACCTAAGGCTACACCTGCGCCACCGAGTAGACCGATCAGTGCACCAGCAGATGCCCCCAACAAAATCTCACTGGCTTTACTGGCAGCAATCAAGATTGCTGCGATCTGAAAAAGCCTTGGAAAGTAGGGGACTAACAAATCGTCGAGTTCAGTTTCAGTTTTTGTCGCCAATCCGGCTAGAAGCTCTCCCAGTAGTGGAGCAGCACGGTAAATAATATACGTGGCAATGAACAGAGCGCTCACAAACAGAATCTCGGGGATTTTCTGATTCTGTTCAGGGCTAAGATGACTTCCCACAACTAGATAGGCTAGCCATAGTCCAGCGATCCAAATTAGCCAGCCTAATGGTGCCCTAAGAATCCTAATGAACTCATCGTCTAGGGTGGTTTCTGTACGGCTAGTTATCAGCTCGAGTCTGTGAATGATTATGGCAGTGAACAAGCCTCGCAATATCTGGGTAAGGAGGAGGATAAGCACCACAATAAGTATCGTGGAAACAGGAATGTTGGCGAGCTGGAAGTCGGAATTCAATATCCTTTCTGTGATTAGGTTGATTGTAGTGTTGAATGTACCCTGAAGGTTTTCCATAGTTTCGACCAAAATACAATAACAGAGATCGACCTGTGCCTAGCTAAATGGCAAGTCGATGGCAAATCGATTGGCGAAATGATTTTACTATAAGTTGGGAATTTACCGAATCGTGCTAGGTATGCAATAAATATGATTTAGAGCAATTGCCCGTTTGCGCAGCACCCTAGGAGTCAGGGTGCATCTCATCTTTGTAAAAAAGAAGGGGCCCGGGCGCGGAGAGTCTCCGGCCTGGGCCCAGGAATTTTATTAAAATTTTTGCCTAATTTCAAAGGTGCGCTTTCCGCATCTAATTATTAAATTCCCGTGGCAGCACGCTTTCCAATGGCCGGGTAACCCGGCTTTGGGTCGCGTCTTTCGGCAAAGCCGACGCGGGGCGCGTTCGGGTCGCACCTAAAAGCTATGCAGCTTCGGAATAGGGGAGCCAGGGCTGCATCCCTTGTGCAAAGGATTGCTAGGATTTAGA
>NZ_JAAHGN010001208.1:0-2101 GCF_010672485.1 Moorena sp. SIO2C4
TGCTATGGCTGATGGTCTAGTCAGTCTGGCAGTGTTGGTCAGCGCTGTGGGGGTTGCCCTGGGCTATTCCTGGGCCGATCCCGTGATTGGTTTAGTGATCACAGCAGTGTTACTAAAAATTGTCTGGGAGTCGGGGCAGACTATTTTTAGTCGCTTGCTGGATGGCGTGGAACCAGAGGTGCTAGAATCCCTCAACCATGCCATCAATCATGTCCCTGAACTAGAAGCTGATGCTGTGGCAAACCTTCGACCCCGCTGGCTGGGGCATCGGCTCCATGTCGAGATGGACCTCATGCTACCACCGACTCTATCTCTTCAGCAGACCCAAGGAATTACTAATACTGTTGAGGAGCAACTGAAAGCCGAACTGCCCTATCTAGGTTTGATAGTGGTTCGCGCTGTACCTTTTACTCAAACGAGGGAATCGGGAATCGGGAATCGGGAATCGGGAGTAGGCAATAGGCAATAGGCAATAGGCAATAGGCAATAGGCAATAAAAGATTTCACCAATCATTGAGAAGATTGTTTGACTCAGTGGTGCGTTACGGGAAGGGCTATCTCAACAAGGGCCGACCGTTAAAATCATGGCGAGCCCTTCCCTAACGCACCCTACGCCTAATCCCTACGCCTAATCCCTGCTCCCTGTTCCCTGTTCCCTGTTCCCTGTTCCCTAAAACCCAAAAAAATGTACCTCACCTAATTGAACACCGTTATAATTGCCATGCAGGAAACAGCAACAACACTGATTCATCAAGAAACTTCACTGTCTGAAATCCCGGTTAAGAGGGAGGATCGACCCAAGCCACTAATTCGGATTTTGCGGGAACCATTGCTGCATTTCCTGGTTTTGGGTGCCCTGCTGTTTGGGCTATATTTTTGGGTTGGTGGTCCTTCTATCACATCGGATTCTCCCAAGCACATTGAGGTGTCTGCTGGCACCATTGAGTCTTTGAAAACAACCTGGCAGCGGCAGTGGGGACGAGAGCCCTTGCCCCAAGAGCTGGAAAGCCTTGTGGATAAATACGTTCGCGATGAAGTACTGTATCAGGAAGCCCTGGCATTGGGGTTAGATCAAAACGACCTGATTGTGCGGCGACGGGTGGTTCAAAAGATGCAGTTCTTGGTCGAAGATGTGTCGGCTCTGCAGGAACCCTCCGATGAAGTGTTGGAAGCCTATTTAGGGGAGCATGCTGAGCGCTACGCGATACCGGGCAAGTTTAGCTTTGGACAGATTTACTTCAGCCGGGAAATGCGGCGCGATCGCACTGATGCGGAAGCCCGTGATCTTCTGAATCAGTTGCAAGCCAACCCCAACCTGGAACGGTTCCAGAAGCTAGGGGACCGCTCCATGTTGCCCATAACCTATAATCTAGCCTCAGCTGAGATCCTAAGCAACACCTTTGGTGGAAGCTTTGGTCAGGAGATGGCTGGGGTTACGGAAAACGGCTGGCAAGGCCCGTTCCATTCCGCTTATGGCAGTCATCTGGTTTACGTTAGCGACATTGAACCGGGTCATAACGCTACCTTAGCAGAGGTCAAAAGGGATGTCCGCCGGGACTGGATCAGAGACCAGCGCCAACAGCTGGACGAGCAGTTCTATCAACAGTTACGCGATCGCTACACGGTTTCCATTGACCAGGATGCTCTCAACCAAGCTATTCAGGAGGAGCAGGGATGAACAAAGAAAGGCAGAAGTCAGAAGTCAGAAGGCAGAAGTCAGAAGTCAGAGGGCAGAAGGCAGAAGTCAGAAGGCAGAAGGCAGAAGTCAGAGGACAGAAGGGATTTATCACGATACCGATAGCCCAAGCCTTCTGGCAACCAGAAGGGAGCAAGGGTTACAATTCCCCACTCAACTTTTTTCAGTGGCTCGTCTTCAGAGGGAAATGGATTTGTATTGCTCTGTTGGTTTGCCTCGGCCTGGGATGCTATCCCGCCCCCGCCCAGGCTCACGGCTTTCAAACGTCCTACCTGGAACTACGAGAGCAACCCTCTGGCCAGGTGGAGGTGGTCTGGAAAACCCCATCAGCCATGAGTTTTGGGGATGAAGGGCTGAGTAGTCCCATGACCATTAGCCCGGTATTTCACAGCCACTGCACTGGGA
>NZ_JAAHGN010001209.1:0-2099 GCF_010672485.1 Moorena sp. SIO2C4
AACTTGCCTGATCGCTAATAATTATCTGGGAACTGCGAACCAGAGCTTTTAGTTTGTAGTTGTCCTTGATCTGAGCCGTCATCACTAACAACTCATCTCCCCGTAGACTATGGATAATAATTTCTACCGGCTTTGGATTTTGATTATCCGTTTGCTGATTGTAGGAATTGGTCTCGGAGCGATCGCAGGTACCGTATTATCCAGCTTGGGTACTGCTAGCCAACCATCTACCAAAACCACAGACAATGCTCCCATTGAAGTCCAGCAGAGTTTGAGTCAGACAATTAGTTCTCAATTGACACCCCTGCTGCTGAACAAATCTCCCTTACAAAAACAAATTCAAACTCTAGTAAAGCAACACCCCCAATTGCAACCGGGAATCTTCATCCATGATCTTGATACCGGTGCTTTCCTAGAATCAAATAGCCGTCTAATTTTTCCTGCTGCTAGCACCATTAAGTTACCAATTCTAATTGCTTTCTTTCAGGATGTAGATGCAGGCAAAGTTTTATTAGATGAATATATAACCATGAAACCAGAGATGATTGCTGGTGGTTCTGGAAACATGCAATATCAAAAACCAGGCAAACAGTACAAAGCTCTGGAAGTAGCCACCAAAATGATCACCATTAGTGATAACACGGCTACGAATATGCTGATTGAACGTCTTGGTGGCATCGAAGTTCTCAATCAACGATTCCGCTCTTGGGGTTTGAAAAAAACTGTACTGCGCAACCCCCTACCAGATTTGCCAGGAACAAACACCACTAGCCCAAGAGAACTAGCTAGTTTGATTTTTAACCTTGAGCAAGGTAAGTGGATTTCTCCCCAATCTCGTACTGACCTGATCGATATCATGATCCAAACTAAGACCAACACCTTATTACCCCAAGGACTAGGTAATGGTGCCACCATTGCCCACAAAACTGGCACCCTTGGCCGACTACTGGCCGATGTAGGTTTGGTAAAAATGCCCAACGGCAAGCGTTACATTATCTCTGTAATGGTCAAACGCCCCTTTAATGATGCCAGTGCCGAAAAACTGATTCGCACCATTTCTCGACAAGTCTATGACTACTTTAATAATTAGCCATTAATAATTAGTCATTTCTTAATTACCGGTTAAACCTTGACAGTTGACTGTGGAAGGTTGACTGTTGTCTTTGAGCAATCTGCCACTGACAACTGATCTAGAGATTGCCAGATTTTCGATAACAAAGCATCCAAGCCGATTTTAGCAACAGCTGAAATCGAAAAAACTGGTACCTGAGTAAGCTGATTTAGGTAAGTAGAAACCTCTTCGATCATGTCTTGATCAACCGCATCTACTTTATTAAGGGCAAGAATTTGGGGACGCTCTGGCAATTCTCTGCCATAGGCTTGTAACTCCTGTTGAATGGTGTGATAATCAGCAATCGGGTCAGCAGCAGTAATATCAATCAAATGCAGTAACAAGCGAGTGCGTTCGATATGACGTAGGAAGTCGTGACCGAGACCAATACCTTGATGAGCTCCAGCAATCAACCCAGGAATGTCAGCAAATACAGTACCATCCCCAGTTGGTTTACGAACCACACCTAAATTCGGAATCAAAGTGGTAAAGGGGTAATTGGCTATCTTGGGTCGTGCCGCTGAGAGTGCTGAAATCAGAGTAGACTTACCAGCATTAGGTAGACCAATAATGCCCACCTCCGCCAGTAACTTCAACTCTAAGCGTAACCTCAATTGCTCTCCTGGTAGTCCAGGTAACGCATGCTCTGGTGCGCGATTGTGATTACTCAGGAAATGCCGATTTCCCAAACCTCCTTTACCACCCTTGGCAACACAAAGCATTTGCCGAGGTTGCACCAAATCCCCCAGCATTTCTCCCGTGTCAGCATTGTAAACAACCGTGCCACAGGGAACTTCAATAATGCGATCGCTACCATTTTTTCCCGTCCGATTATTAGGGCCTCCCCGACCCCCATTCTCAGCTCGAAAGCAATGGGCGTATTTAAAATCTAGCAACGTTTGCAGGTGCTCTATAGCATTCAAAATCACGCTACCCCCCCGACCACCATTACCCCCCGCCGGTCCTCCAGCAGGAACATACTTTTCCC
>NZ_JAAHGN010000121.1:0-11261 GCF_010672485.1 Moorena sp. SIO2C4
TAGCAATTATAAAGTTAGCTCAAGGTTACCAAGACCACCCAGATACCTTAGCCCTACTTCAAGAATCGGCTCGCTCTGATAAACATTCGTGGGTGCGAGGTGAAGCAATTAAACAGTTAGCTCAAGGTTACCAAGACCACCCAGATACCTTAGCCCTACTTCAAGAATCGGCTCGCTCTGATACTGATTCGGATGTGCGAGGTGAAGCAATTAAACAGTTAGCTCAAGGTTACCAAGACCACCCAGATACCTTAGCCCTACTTCAAGCATGGGCTCGCTCTGATAAAAATTCGTGGGTGCGACGTACAGCAATTGTACAGTTAGCTCAAGGTTACCAAGACCACCCAGATACCTTAGCCCTACTTCAAGCATGGGCTCGCTCTGATACTGATTCGTCGGTGCGAGTTACAGCAATTGAACAGTTAGCTCAAGGTTACCAAGACCACCCAGATACCTTAGCCCTACTTCAAGAATCGGCTCGCTCTGATACTAATTCGTGGGTGCGAGTTACAGCAATTGAACAGTTAGCTCAAGGTTACAAAGACCACCTAGATACTTTACCCCTACTTCAAGAATTGGCTCGCTCTGATACTGATTCGGATGTGCGAGGTATAGCAATTGAACAGTTAGCTCAAGCTTGGCACAATCAGCCTTGGTTATGGGAATTTTTACGCGATCGCACTCTCCATGACCCTTTTGAGCGTAAGAAATTATGGGATGACAATCCTCGACAAGCAGCCCTTAAGGCCATCCTGGAATATTATCCTAACCATTCCCAAATCCAATCCTTATTGCAGGATAGAGCAGACCATGACTCCGATCCTAAACTGCGGGAGTTTGCTCAGGACGAATTAGCCAAATTGAGGCAAGAGGCAAGAGGCAAGAGGCAAGAGTGAAAAAATCCTGTGTACCTAATAGTTATGAAAAACGCTGTAGAAGGTTTTCAAACGAGTTGTAAATTCATCGATGGTCGAAAAAGGCAAGAGGCAAGAGGCAAGAGGCAAGAGGGGCAAGATATCCAGAGTTTTTTAGTAAACTAAAAAAAGACTGTATTCGTTTACATCTCAAATGGAAACGCTATATATATACCAGAGTTATGGTTAACAGACAGTAAAAAACTCCCAACGTCAAAAACCTTGGGAGGGTCATTTTAGGTTATATTCAACCCAGTCTAGCATCGGTATTTGATTAGTATGGATCATCAAATTAAGTACCGACATTTGCTTCTAGCCACTTAGCAATGGCATTTTGGCTTTCTTGGTCTGTTGCTAACCTTTCCATCATTACCACAACATCCATTTCTGGGACATCTAGAGAATATCCATTTACTTCAAGGAAAGTTGCCATCACGGCGAAAGCGACCCTTTTATTGCCATCTATAAAGGGATGGTTTTTTGCCAAACCATATCCATAGGCTGCTGCTAAATCAAATAAGGTTGGTTGACCATAGACAAATAGATGTCTAGGTCTGGCTAAACTAGCCGATAGCAGATTTTCGTCCCGAATCCCTGGACTTCCCCCATGTTGTGCAATTTGATCAGCATGAATAGCTCTAGTTATAGCTTCCGATATCCACAGCGGTTCCCTCACTTAGCCAGCTCCCTCAAGGCATTTTCATACCTCTTGCTGACTTTCTGATAAGCTGCCATTACCTTTTCAAACTCAGGATCTTTCGTGGTGATTTCAACACCATCAGCGGTTTGTGTGATAAATACAGTATCTCCTTCAACAACATTCAGCTGTTGTAGGATCTCTTCAGGTAGAGTTATGCCTAGGGAATTCCCAATTTTATTAATTGTGAGCTTGTACATATTGTAAAGGGAGTCGGGAGTCGGTAAAAATCCTATATTCTATTATAGCGTTTTTCGCAGTTATGAGGTACATACAGTATTCTTTGACTTTAATTCCCTTTCTTGATGCAGCACATCCCTATTCCTTATTCCATCTTCCATCTTCTCTGTTCCCTGTTCCCTGTTCCCTGTTCCCTAAAATCCAGAAATTGTGTACCTCATAGCTATGAAAATTGCTATATTATATATATATCATTACTATAAAAACCGCTATATAATATTCCCTATTCTTTCTCCCCACACTTCCCACACTTCCCGCGCCCCCGCCCCAAACTCTTCCCCCTACTCCCGATTCCCTACTCCCTATCAACGCGACAAAATCAAATTCAAAACATTCAACTCATTAGATGTCAACAAATACTTATCCGTAAACATCTTTGCTCTGAGTTGCTCTAGGGAATAGCTGTTAAATACAATAAACGGAAAATCTTGATACTCGTGACCAATGGGTAAAACATTATCAACCGGGTAAAATGTGCGAATATAACTACTCATAATCTTCCGAAATCGAGCATCTTCCGGTTCTTCCGGTTTAGAATCAAAATATTTCTTCAAAGCCTCTCCAGCAATAAAGGTAAATAAGGGCAACGCATAATATTGGTCAAATCCTTTAGATTTCTGCTCAAACCATTGGGTTTTAGGAGCTGAATTGCCTAGGGTTTCCAGTAACTCTATGCCATCCTTAAGCCCAGAGCGTAGGTTTTCTGGATAAGACTTACTGGCACTCATTTTACCCATAGTTTCCAACAGCTCATTGGTAATATATCTCACTAGTTTTACCAAATTGATCTGATAGGTTTCCTGTAATCCATTAGCAATCGGTACCACCAGCAAGGCACCACTAATGTAAGCTGTCTCAATAGCGCCTAAGTTTAGTAATTTATCCAACCCATGGTTAACCAACTGATTAAATTGGTTATTGAAAGACTCTACTAAAGAAATATAATTGGATTCTGCTGTATTCTTAACTAAAAACTCCGCTTGATTAAGTAAATCCTTTAGTTTAGTAGACACTTCCTCTAAAGGGTCATCCCATGGTTTCCGCTTATATTCATTCTTCAGCTCACGGATCAGATTAGCAATCTGAGCACTAAACCTATTCCCTACGGCTGAAATCGACTTACCTCCAATGGGAATTATCAAGAAATTGTCCCGACCAATCTGTCCATAGCCCTGGATGCGAGTCATGATCGACCCTTTCAACAGTAAGAGAATATTCAACAGACTCAGCACACTTTCCTTGATAAACAACTGCTGTTGCTGGTCATCCTCAGCATCATAATAAACAGAACGCTCAGCTAAATAGAAAATAAGTTCTTTATCTTGATTGTCTAGAGTCTTAACTACTCCATCGTCTTCATACTGACCACGACCTCTGTAAATTACTTGAATCACTTCCATCAGGTTATGCTCAATCTCGAACCGAGGGATTTCCACCAGGATATGCTTAGCCTTGGGAAAGGATAGACCTCGACTCCCGGAAGCAGTCATAAACACCACCTTTACCTGATTTTTATACTGCTGGATTTGCTTCTTTTCGTATTCAGATATATTAGCATGGATTTCCAGATAATCCTGATACTTGGTAAACTCCCCTAGCTCCTTTCTAATGCTGTCAATTAGTTGCGCTAATCTCTGCTTATCCTGGATATAGACCAGTATTTGCTCAACATCAGACCGATTCATTAATGCCTGGATATCTTGAAAAATTGTTTTTTGAAGAGATTTTCCTAAAATATCCTGTTGCTTTAAATTAGCTTCTTCACTAAATCGACAAGACTCCACCAAAACCTTGTAAGTGATAGATAATTTGCTAGCTGGATAGGAATTAGCATTGATAACCGTTGCCTCTAAACCCTTAAATTTAAACCGTTGCCGTGAAAGGGGTAATCCCAAACCAGAATTTGCCGAATTTCCCACACTCCGGAAGTAAATCTTATCCGGTTCCGATGAAATGTCAGATAAATGTTGGTCAATTACCCCTGGATCAACAATGGAAGCATCTGCTACAATTACCTTAGTGTTAAAGCCATGGCCATTATTGATCAATTTATAGTTAGATAGTATCCTGTGAATACCATTTAAAAACTCAACTCCGCCATCATCCCCAGTTATCTCATCGATCATTATAAATAAATGCTTGATTCTGCTAGATATAGCCTGCATCTTAGCAGGAATAACCAACCCTTCTCCTTTGTTGTAAGCGTTTCTGAAAATTTTTTCAAAATGCTCTAAGGTGTTGCCCCTCGGAGTTGCTTTCAAAGACTGGATAGACACCGTAGCAACAATACTATTAGACGTCTGCTCATCCACAAGGCAATAGATGGCTTCACAAATACTACTTAAAACTCCTTTAGACTTTTTGCCACGGTCTTGAATTTCCTCATCCGTTAATCGCTTCAGCTTATTCGAGCGCCTTCCCGATGGTTGAATCGTTCTACTATCGAAAAAATCAACATCTTTGATATTAAAATCGTCTTGACACTCATTCCAGAGGTATTGGACAGTGTAGCGTCCAAAGTTGTCGGAAATTAAATTAGCATTAGTGTTGATAGCGATTAGCTGATTATCGCACAACTCTCCGGTAGCTGAGTCTTTAAACTTCTCGATAATGTCAAGATTGACTTGTTTCCTGGGACTGACGTAGAAAAACAAAAATCCCTCGTCAACATGACCCTTTAAAAATTTTGCGATCGCAGTCGTCTTACCAATGCCTGGATTGCCTGTTAAAAACAGATAGGTCTGGTCAGAAACCAGCGCCTTCGTAATCAATTCCCCATGAGCATCCCGCAAATTCATTGCTGTACTTAACCCGACACTTAATCCCAGTTGCTTGCTTAGATCGGGTGGCACCTGAGCAATAGAATTAACAAACCCCTGGATGTGCTCTTTATGATTTACTTTGGTTATAGTATCTGGTTGGATTGCTAACAAATTATCCACAAACTGCTTACCGTCCTGAAAACTGCGATAAGCATTCCGTTGGATTTGCTTTAACACCTGGTGACGGGCATCCTTAATCTCTTTAGGACTAGAATCATGTTTATAAATCTCGTGACAGGTGTCCAAAACCTCTCGATTCGTCTGGTTTACAGACATAGCACTAATTCCGCGATCGCTATAGCCCACTACATTAGATACTACCGATGTCTGATCCGAGAAAATACCAATCTCTCTCAGGAATTGATTAAAGCTATGAGCATAACTACCGGCCTGAATTAACTTACTAGTTTCCTTATCTCTGAACTTAAATGCAGTAAAATAACTCTTCAGCTCTTTAGCGAACTTAAAATCTAAGTTTTTCGTATCTAAGCGAAGCTTAGAAAAAACACTTTTAGATTTCAAATAGTTAATATCACGAATTAATCCATGCCGGAGAATATCTACATAATTCAAGTTTTCAATATCCGCATCTGTCTTAATCGAAAACACCGATAAATCCACACAAAGCACCCGAAACTCCCTACCGCGATAACTTAGCAGCATCAGAGTATCGGCTTTCAGAAACTCTCCCTTCTTAGAATACTCCCTAATGTAACTGTTCAAATTGTTAGCATTAAAATTATTAACCCGAGCCACAGTATTCCTAGAAGGTCTGGTTTGACTACCTAACTCCTGATCAAATTGAGACAATACCTCCTTATACCATTGATCATCTCCTTTACAATAGGTACCGATACTATTATCATCACAGAAACAGCACTGGTAATAGACAATTTCTAGATGACGCCGCTTATGTTCTTTACTCCAACCGATAGCCTTGAGATAATCCCGAAAGAAGTTCAAACCAGATAAGAAGCCTTTCTGAAGGAAAAACGTACTCCATTTTTCAGCCATCTCTCTTTCCAAAGGACTGATCAGCTTATCCACAATCCGCTGGAGCATATTACGAAACTTCAGTTGCTGCAAATCCTGACAATATAAATTACCAAAATTGTGCTTAATCTTGTTTTGCTCAATGTCAGCTAGAATGCCAATATTAAATCCAACTTCAAAGATGCGACCTAAATCTTCGGCTATTTTAGTCATGTTTTAAAGGGAGTAGGGTGCGTTAATGAAATGTAACGCACCGTGTTGTAGGGTGCGTTAATGAAATGTAACGCACCGTGTTGTAGGGTGCGTTAATGAAATGTAACGCACCGTGTTGTAGGGTGCGTTAATGAAATGTAACGCACCATTGGTATGTTAATTTTTGGTGCGTTACGCTTACGCTAACACACCCTACCACCCAAACCGACTATTCATACCAAATCCCTTGTGGTTTTTCTTTCCTGGTATCCCTTCGCCAATCGGTTGGATAAATCCCCTGAGCGATAAAACGATGAATACTAGAATACTGCCAATCTTGGGGATTTTTGCACAATCCATGATGCACAGGATTATTATGAATATAATCACAATGTAGAGCAAAATCCCGTTCATCCCTGATTAAATGCTCCCAAAAACGGCGTTGCCAAAGATTGCTCTCTCTTCGCTTTTGTCGTGAGGGAGAAACCACTCGATTAATTCCTAATTCTTGTCCATAATGTTTGGTAACATAGGTTTTAATCAATCGCAATCTCACTGAAAAATCCGGATCATCAGGGGGTAAAGTCCATAAACAATGAAAATGGTCTGGTAACAAAACAAAAGCATTAATGGAAAAAGTATATTTTTGCCTTACTTTTTCCATGGCTTCTCTAAGAGCTTTTCTAGCTATATCACTACAAAGCCAAGGATGTCTTTGATAGGTGACTTGTGTGATAAAGTAGCTTCCCCCAGAAACACGAGGTCTTCTATAATTAGGCATTAGCTTACTTGTAGGGTGCGTTAATGAAATGTAACGCACCATTTGTATGTTAATTTTATTAGGAGTAGGGTGCGTTAATGAAATGTAACGCACCATCGGGATGTTAATTTTATTAGTTGTAGGGTGCGTTAATGAAATGTAACGCACCATCGGGAGTAGGGTGCGTTAATGAAATGTAACGCACCATTGTGATGTTAATTTTATTAGTTGTAGGGTGCGTTAATGAAATGTAACGCACCGTTGTGATGTTAATTTTCGGTGCGTTACGCTTACGCTAACACACCCTACTTGATCACTTGATCACTTAATCACGGTGCGTTACGCTTACGCTAACACACCCTACTTGATCACTTGATCACTTAATCACGGTGCGTTACGCTTACGCTAACACACCCTACTTGATCACTTGATCACTTAATCACGGTGCGTTACGCTTACGCTAACACACCCTACTTGATCACTTGATCACTTAATCACGGTGCGTTACGCTTACGCTAACACACCCTACTTGATCACTTGATCACTTAATCACGGTGCGTTACGCTTACGCTAACACACCCTACCACTATTTAATATATTTCTAACTTCAGTTAAAAACGCCAAGCAATTAAAATTCCCCTGACCTCTCATATGATTAAACAAGGACAAAGCCCCAACGGAATAATCCCCAATCAGATTTTCGTAAGGGTCTAACTTAAAGCTAATCTCTCTTGCCTTCTGGTATCGCCAAAAGTGAAACAGACTCAAATACTGAACTATGTCTTGTTTCAGAGGAGTATCATACATCAAACCATTGCGAATATCTTGATCATCCAGTATCCCCTCATAGATATTCAACAACGTCGCATAAGAAATCACTCCATTATAATTGCGCTGCTCCCCTGGCACCTCAATGCCATTAAAAAGATTAAAAAACACCACCGATTGCTTACTTTCCTCTGCCATTAATTTAGTCAACTTCTCCGTATCCTGAATATACAACGAACTGGCCCCAATTTTTTTTAGCTTTACCACATAGTACTTATCAAAAAATATTGGATAGATTTTGATATCCTTATGCTCCCCTTTTAAAGCACGGATAACATCCTTGGACATAAAGAATAATCCATCATCATCCTGAGACTGAGTCATATGTAAAGTACTGGTATAGGGAGCCTTAGCCACATAGATAAAATGTTTGTATCCGTTTTTATCATAAAGCTTGGTAACTTGATCAATTACAACCGTTGGTTCCTGAAACAATCGTTGGTGGTCATAATTACCAGAGAAAGTGGTCAGTAACTGTAACCTGACTGCACCATCATTTCGACGGATTACTCCCACCACTTCTCCCATCAAGTTCGATCGTTTGTGCCGACTCCCCCATTTGCTATCACTTTCCCGACTGGAAACTACAATAATTGCTAACTTCTCCAATGGCTGATAGCCTTGGGGATAGTGTAAGGGCTGATTGAAACGAAACCTTTTCGGCAATACCGAGTAGAGAGAGGTCATCACATTAGGAATTTTATAAGAACTTAAATCCCTGATATCAATTCCTTGAGTATTCGACCGATGTTTCTGATTCAGTAAATGAGACAATACCATACACAACGATAGCAAAAATTTTTCGATGGGAGCCTCATCCTCCTTATTACTCAGATGCAATCGTAAAATCGGAATAAATAAACGCTTTTGCTCCTGCAACAGCAGTCTCAAACAGATATAAGCCAGCAAAGCAAAAGTAAACCGATAAACAAAAGCCCCTTGGGAGTCTAAAGGATTATTCTTGTCTATTTTATAGGGAAACAGCATTAACTTATGCTGCTTAAAACACTGGTTGTATATGTCTGTAGCCCTATTGTCTCTTGGTACCAATAGTATCGGGAGCGCTTTAATCCCAGTGATGTCATCATACTCCATACTGAAGGATTGCTGCTCATCCTCAGCACAATAGCGAATATCACTAATTCTGATATTCGCTTCCAGACTACAAACCGAATCTCCGCCAGCATTTGCCTCTCGAATCGATAGATACTTCAGAACGTTTTTGGGATTACCTCCCAAAACCTCCTTAAACAAAGTCTGCCTAGTCTGAATATTACTAATATCGTTTTCTAAAATGCCTTTTTTTACAGAAATATGGAGAGGATACCCTGGGCTTGATAACCTAGTCTTGTATTTTATAGTATTTGTCAAACAGTCTTTTAGCTGATCAATTTTAGACTGAACATTATACTTATCGAACCCTTTGATGATTCCTCTAAACATGTCCTGCTTCTCACTGTCCTTCGATTCTCGTAGCCTGGGCAAAACCTTTTCCTCAAAGGCATTAATAGGATCGTACTTTAGGTCAGACGTAGGAGTATAGCCGGGATCAGAGGGGTCATTACCAGCAAACACAAAGTAGTACAAAAACACAATAGTCAAAACTTTTCTAGCAAAAGCTTCTCGTTTTGAAACATCTTTCAGTAACTCTTGATGCTCCTGACTATCGGGATTAATCAGATTAAGCGAATACTCAAAAACCCGTTTACTACCATGAGCATGAACCTTACCATCCAACTTGAGCTTAAGTCCAAAAATAAACTGTAATTCTCCCCACCCTTCATCGGTACTTTCTCCCAAGTATCCCTCTATTATCGGAATAATTGGCAACCGATTAAAGGCATCTGCCCTCGAAAAAACGTCTCTGTAGTTAACCGATACCTCAGCATAATTAACCAAGTACTCCCCATCTGCCTTATTGATATCATTGATGTAGTGATTAATCAGCTTAAGTCGGCGAATCAAATCCTCCAGATAGATAGCAGCTTTAGCATTACCAGGACTAGCACTAGTATTAATCGCTCTTTTAAGAATCTCTAAGTAATGAATCTGGGCTTGTTTCTTAAGTTGGCCAAGAGTTTCCGTATCCGCAATGTGCTTCAGTCGGTAAAAATCAGATTTAGGGTCTTTTTCTAGATCATCAACAATATCATAGAGCTCTTCGCGGTCGCTTTCACTAACCCCAGCAAACTCAGTATTAATATAATTGATCAATCCATTTCTCAGTTCACTATTAAACTCAGCACTATTTAGCACCGTAATCGTGATCTTGTGAAATTTTAGCAAATCCCTACTGTGATCAGCAGTTTTATTTACACTTAACCGTTGCTTTCGTAAACCAGGATAGTTACCAAAAGGATAAGTAAAATCTAATTTTGGCGTTTTTCCTTGGAAATCTGTTAAACTAGTAACTAAATTAGAAACAAACTGATCAATAGACCGATTGTCTGGCAGCTCAAGCAGCACAGACTCCAGTAATTCTTGTAAGCGAGTTCTAATTTTCCAAACTTGATCAGGAAAGTTGTCGGAAAAACCAGGAGTAAAATTAACCGTAGCACTACGAGCATAATGAGCAGACCCCCCCAAAGGATCATGCACCGACAAAGCAGCCACCTGAGTTGCGATACTATCAATATCGATGACTAACTGTTTGCGATCGCTTGCCAGCCTAAAAGGATTTTTAGTCTGCTCAGACCGTAGTACCTTCAAAATCTTATTCAGTAAGTCGCTGTAATCCGTCTTAACCAAGTCATTGTCATCCGGTCTTAAAACATTGACCATGTTATTTACTCCAAAACCCATCTCTTCACACTACTCCCTATAGATGGCAGGTGTTAATGGGGAGATTACGGACAGGGAATAGGGAGTAGGGAGTAGGGAGTAGGGAGTAGGGAGTAGGGAGTAGGGAGTAGGGAGTAAGCATTCAGCTGTCAGCGGTCAGCTTAATACTTCAAATAAATTTGAAATGGGAGAATTTAAGAGTTCAATATTTTATCGAATTCGCTGATAGCTGATTAGCTGATAGCTGATTAGCTGATAACTGATAACTGATTACCTGATAGCTGATAGCTGTTCGCGAAGCGTGGCCAAAGGCCTTTAGCTGATAGCTGATAGCTGATAGCTGATAACTTACTATAAAAAACGCTATAAATAATAATAAGATTAGGCGGAATACTTATGAAAGCAATTCTATACACACAATACGGATCACCCGATGTTCTGAAGCTCAAAGAGATAGAAAAACCCATCCCTAAGGAGGATGAAGTATTAGTAAAAATTAATAGCGCATCCGCCAATGCAGGTGACTGGCATTTACTAAGAGGAAAACCCTTCTTGATCCGCATCATGGGCTTTGGGCTTCTAAAACCAAAAAACCAGATATTGGGAGCAGACATAGCAGGGCGAGTTGAAGCCGTTGGCAAAAACGTAGAGCAGTTTAAGCCAGGTGATGAAGTATTCGGGGACCTATCCGAGTGTGGTTTCGGGGGTTTTGCCGAGTATGTATGTGCTAGGGAAAGTGCATTAGTCTTGAAACCCACCAATATCACCTTCGAGGAAGTGGCAGCAGTACCCGCAGCCGCACTCACCGCCCTGCAAGGTCTTCGGGACCAAGGACAGATTCAGCCAGGCCAAAAGGTTTTGATTAATGGTGCCTCTGGTGGTGTCGGTACCTTTGCCGTCCAGATTGCCCAATCCTTCGGAGCCGAAGTGACTGGGGTGTGCAGCACCAGGAATTTAGACATGGTGCGCTCCATTGGTGCAGACCATGTTATTGATTACACTCAAGAAGATTTCACCAAAAATGGTCAGCATTA
>NZ_JAAHGN010001210.1:0-2095 GCF_010672485.1 Moorena sp. SIO2C4
TTATACTTTCGTGATCTCCCATACTCCCCATCTCCCCACCTCCCCAGCTCCCCATCTCCCCATCTCCCTATAAAAGATCATGATGTCCCATTCCTCCTAACCTTAAATGCTGTGCGATAACCTCGTTTATGGGAATAGGTATGGGTGGTGGAGGTCACATAGTAGTCACCACTAAACTGTTTGCCCACCCCTTGGATAGTAATAACGGTACCTGCTCGCAAGTCAGAGCGTCCGACACACAAGCCCTCCCCACTGATGTATTCCAGAGCCATGTTATTAAATCCCCCCTGAGCGATTTGCTCAGCTTCTTCTCTACTAAACACAGGGCGATACAAACGTTCGCTGGTTTTTTTTCGACTACCCAAAGCCGGATCTACAGCCTTAGCACCGCTTTTGTTAGTACTAAAACCAGGGTTGGATCGCCCAATGAAGGCTTTCTTGTCCTTCGGGTTCCAACCGCGCACCTCCACCTGTCCCACCTGGGTCAAGCTGGTCAGTCGGGAAGAAAAACTGAGCAGATCCTTTCGTTGAACTAGAGTCAACACTGACTTGGATTTATCCTGATGGGGCTGAAAATATAATGTTTTATCTTGAACCACAACCTCATAACCAAGTCGTTGAGCACGGGTCTGAAGAAACTCCATATCTGTTTGGTTATGCTGTAGTACATAGTCCAAAACCAGCTTTGTGGTTACTCCCCCATACTTTAGACCCGCTTTTTTGGCAATATCTCTAGCGATATCGCTGTCTTTCTTTTTAGTAAACGAGCGAGTGTTGTAACCCCGAAGCAATCGATGACTGTAGTCGTAGCCCCGCACTGTCAACAGAGGAATTTCCCCATGGGCAAATTCTGGTTCCAGACCGGTGATCTGACCCATCATCAATTTTTGCAGTTTCCCTCCACTACCCCCGTAGCCCATAAAAATCGTTACCTCATTGCCTAGCTTAAACAGTTGCGGATCAATCCACTCCTGATTTTCTTGATCCCAGTTGGCAAGCTTGATCGTAAACATAGTGGGAGTACTAACGTTTTCATCCACAATTACTGCCATCACATCAGACCGCAACTGTTGTCCCCTGATCAGAATTCTGAAGCCAGGGACTGAGGTAGCGATGCTATTGGTACTAGCTTGAGGAGGTGTCGAGAGCATGGTTAATTTTAGGTTAGATTAAGTACCGGGATGGTCAGAACTTGACCTGGTGTCAGGTTACGGGGATTAGTAATCCCATTAGCCTTGGCAATCTCTCGCCAGAAGCTCGGGTCATTATATTCAACACCCGCAATGCTGCTCAGGGTTTCTCCACGTCGGACAACATGGATCGGGTCGTCATCCCGTGCTAGAGAACTGGGCTTTTCCCGTTCCTCATCCTCTTCAGGGATGAACTGCTGGAAAGTACAGTTGAGAGCGGCCCTGACTGGCATCCCATTAGGGGTAAACATAGTAAAGCGCTGGGTTAGTTGTCCGAGATACCCCTTAAAAATCAGGTTAAATGCCCCCCACCACAGTTCACATACAGGGGGGCGTTTTAAATCAGAGTCAATCAGAGTCAACTCAAAAATCTTATTCGTATACTCTCGAACATCTACGGCATTGGGTGCTGATAATCCATACACACCAGTTAAAGATGAAGCCGCTGTTGCCGCTCCCGATGCAACTCGTTTGAGGGGAGAGCTGCCGCCCCCGGATATACTCTCAGGTAGTCCCTCGTAGGTGTCAAAAAACAGGTCGAGAGTCAGGGTTGCTGGATCCCCACCAATAAATTTAGTATCACCGCGATCGCGGTTTTTGAGAGTTTCATGACGCCATTGGGTTGTCTTGGTAATTTGAATTTCATTAGGATTGAATAGAGGCATTGGTTTGTTTTCTGGAAAAACCATCTGCCATCTTTTTCCTGGCTGCTCCTTGAGGATGGTTAATTTATCTAACTCTGCGCCGAAGAGGCTACTTGTTAATCCTTTGGTTTGGTTTAGTGTTTTTTGGGCTAAAAAATTTTCGCGTAACCAATCTCGACGTTATCAGACTGCAATGAATAGAAGTCTACGTGTTAACACGTCGCGTACTTAACCACGATGCTTGAACGGCAATATCTAATA
>NZ_JAAHGN010001211.1:0-2092 GCF_010672485.1 Moorena sp. SIO2C4
CTTCAAACCATGGGGTTAGCCCGAACGGGAATTTATTCCCTAACTATTCGGGAACTTTAGCATCTTTGGATTCGGCAAAGCCGACGCTGCGCGAACGACTATAATAGTAAGTAAATAAACTACACCAAAGGAGGTGATAATAGAGTGCTGGTAATGGAGTTCAAGGCTGTCTTAAAAGAGAGTCAGAAAGTAGCAATAAATGAAGCTATTAGGACAGCTCGCTTTGTCAGAAACAAGGTGCTCCGATTCTGGATGGATAATCCCGGGATTGGAAAGAAAGAACTCTATCGCTACAACACTCAACTAAGGGATGAATTGGAATTTGTTAAACATCTTAACAGCCATGCTTGTCAAGCATCTGTTGAGAACGTAGAACGCGCTATTAAACGCTTCTTTGATAACTGCAAAAAGAAAGTCCCGGGAAAGAAAGGATACCCTAAGTTCAAGAAACATTCTAGGTCAGTCGAGTATAAGCAATCTGGATGGAAGTTATCCCCAGACAGGAAGTCGATAAAATTCACGGACAAAAAGGGTATTGGGCAAGTAAAGCTCAAGGGTACCTGGGACTTATGGCGATTCGACCAGAAGCTCATAAAGCGGGTTCGCATAGTCCAAAGAGCTGATGGCTACTACATTCAGTTTTGCGTAAAAGCAAATAATTCAGAACCGTTACAAGCCACTGGCTGTAATGTCGGCCTAGATGTTGGCTTAAAAGAGTTTTATACGGACTCAGATGGATATGCAGAACCCAATCCTAGATTTTACCGAAAAGGCGAGAAACGATTAAAGTTCTATCAACGCCGAGTTTCCCGAAAAAAGAAAGGCTCCGCTAACCGAAAGAAAGCGATTAATAGACTAGGCAGACAGCATCTTAAAATAAGTAGGCAGCGTGAAGAACATGCAAAGAGAGTTGCACGTTGCGTAATCCGGTCTAACGACTTGGTCGCCTAGGTCGATTTGAGAGTTAAAAACCTGGTTAAAAACCATTGTCTGGCTAAATCTATTAATGATGCAGGTTGGTACAAGTTTCGGGAATGGCTGGAACATTTTGGTGAAAAGTTTGGCAGGGTCACTGTTGCAGTAAACCCTGCTTATACCAGCCAAAACTGCTCGGCATGTGGTGAAGTAGTCAAGAAGTCGTTATCAACTCGAACTCATGTTTGTAAATGTGGATGTGAGTTAGACCGAGACCACAATGCCGCAATCAACATCTTAACGAGAGCCTTAAGTACGGTGGGGCACACCGGAACTTTCCTCAACGCTCGGGGAGACTCGACCTCTACTCTGCTTGGTTCCGACCTGGTTGAGCAAGTTGGATCGCGCTTTCCGAGAATCCCCTGGCTTATAGCCATGGGGAGTGTCAACAAGGAGCCTCCGTCAAGAAGTGATGTAATCCATGGTAAGTCACACCAACAGCATTCTCGGCGATCTGATCAAGGTTTTTTCTCTCACTTTCCCCCAATAATCCCCCGATGAGTGTGCCCTTACTCCCTTTTTTGAGCCTTTGTTTTGAACACCTCATCAAAGTGCTTACACCATCTCTCAAAGCAAGGTGGCATCGCTGCGGGAGTTGTCTGTTTGATCAGGATTGACCTCGACGTGAAAACTCGGCTTAGCAAGTATTATACCCTCAAAACACCTTTTTTATTGTTTAAGTCCCACTAGTCGCAGATACGGACAAAATGGATATCCGAAGCCAAATGGAAAACCAGCACTATGGATTCCTAGCTATTTTGCTGCTTCCGTTGCTGGAGCTTCTATTGAGGTGCTGAAAGAGTACATCAACAATCAAAGAAAGCCGTCCTAGAAGGACGGGGCTTCGGCAAAGCCGACGCTACGCGAACAGACCCATTTTTTTTGGTGAGATTAGCGGTAACATATAACTCAGTAAACTTAATTATGTTAACTTTTAAATAGGACAGTAATGACTAATTTAGGGGACAACCTAAAAAAAAGACGAGAATCCCTAAATATCACCCAGCGGGAAATCGCTCATGAATTGGGCGTAACCGTTACCACGGTGCAAAATTGGGAAGCGGGCAGGCATATCCCCAAACTGTACCCAAATCAGCTCAAGGCATTGTGTGACCTG
>NZ_JAAHGN010001212.1:0-2088 GCF_010672485.1 Moorena sp. SIO2C4
CTGAAGAAAAATGGCGCGTTGAATGTTCCTTGTGGGTAACAGCAACCTAAGCTATCAGCTATCAGCGGTCAGCTGTCAGCGGTCAGCGGTCAGCTATCAGCGGTCAGCTTTTAGCTCACGCTACTTGAGGTGCCGTCAGCTTATTTTATTCAAAAGTACTGATTGCGCTACGCGCACGCTGCGCCAACAGTAGTTTGGCCACAGGCCGACATTTGATAGCTGATAGCTGATAGCTGATAACTGATAGCTTACGTCTAGAGATTTAATCAACTATGCGATCGCATCGACTATAGTAACCGTTGCGGAAACCTAACCGTTGCGGAAGCCTAACTGTTAAACAACCATGCGATCGCGTAGCGTGGCCAAAGGCCAATCGCGTAGCCTGGCCTTTGGCCAATCCCATAGTTAGCTGTCCGGTAAAAGAAGCCCCACATCCTAATGCGTAGCATAGGTGTGGGATGAATTTTACACAGACTCTTTCGGATCAGGGAAACGAGCTATCAAGCTTCTTATCAACTCAGAGTTGGTCATACCTCTACGATCGGCTTCCTGTCTTAGTTGCCTTTTTTCAAAATCAGTCAATCTAATCATCAAATTTTTATCCTTCATTGTGCGTTGACACCTGTAAATACTTGCGCTATACTAAGTATAGGTCGAAAAACAGGAGGCAGCAACGATGATAGCAGCGTATCAGTACCGGCTAAGACTAACAAAAGAACAGGCACAGAAAGTAGAAAAATGGCTAGATATGCTTCGACACCAGTACAACTACTTACTGGCTGATAGATTTAGATGGTACGAGCAAAGCCGCTGCTCAATCAATTCTTGTCCTCTTATTTGTAATGTCCCAGAATTAAGGGATAATCCAGACTATTTTTCACAGAAACGAACCCTTCCTCAATTAAAAAAGGATAGACCTTGGTACGCTGATATTCAGTCTCAAGTTTTACAAGACTGTGTAAAGCGTGTTGACTTAGCTTTTAAGCGATTCCTAAAAGGATACTGCAACGGAAAGAAGAGCGGAAGACCTAGATTCAAAGGCCAAAACAGGTATAAGTCTTTCACTTTCCCTTGTTTGTCCAAAAGTCCTATAGATGGAAACACCTTAACTCTTCCTAAGTTTGGAAAAGTTAAGATGATCTATCACAGACCTATCCCTGAAGGCTTCAAGGTAAAGACTGCTACTATAACTCGAAAGGCTGATGGTTATTACGTCACGCTTTCGATCCAAGATGACACAGTTCCAGAAATCTTACCACTAGAAAATGTGGCTAACCCTATCGGGATAGACATGGGACTTAAGTCCTTCTTGGTCAAGTCTGATGGGTCAGAGGTACCAATTCCTCAGTACTATCGTAAAGCCCAAAAGCGATTAAAGAAAATACAGAAAACTGTGAGCCGTTCCAAGAAAGGTAGCAATAACAGAAAAAAGGCTGTACTAAAACTTGGAAAGGCTCACAAAAAAGTCGCAGATACTAGAAAAGATTTTCATTTTAAGACAGCAAAAGAGCTATTAGCTGACCACGATCTAATAGCTCATGAAAAGCTGAATATCAAAGGACTAGCCAGGACTAAGCTAGCTAAATCAGTGTTAGATGCTGGGTGGGGTCAATTCCTGTCAATATTGTCAAACAAAGCCGTTCGCGTAGCGTGGCCTACGGCCTTAAATGCTGGTTTGAGAACGAAAGCAGTAAATCCTCGGAACACCAGTCAAAACTGTTCCAATTGTGGCAAAAAAGTGCCCAAAGAACTAAAAGACCGCATTCATTCTTGTCCTCATTGTGGATATACCGAGGACAGAGATGTAAATGCGGCCAGGAATATATTGAATTTGGCGGTGGGACGTCCCGTCAGAAGTAAAGCTTGCCGAGCAACCGAACCGTTGGGTGGTGTTGGCAAGAAGCCCACACTGAACCTGTAAAGGTCAGTGTGGGAGTACGTCACATCAAATCCCGATAATTGCCCAAACTTACGATATCCAGACAAAATCTTTCTCCCCCGACTCCCGACTCCCTCGGTGCGCTTACAGTCGTCGAATTAAATTCGCCACGGGTCGCACCGCTCCCGACTCCCGACTCCCGATTCCCG
>NZ_JAAHGN010001213.1:0-2085 GCF_010672485.1 Moorena sp. SIO2C4
TCAATAAAAGCTATAATTTATGCTATGATATAAATCGCAAGGTAAGCGGACGTGGCGGAATTGGTAGACGCGCTAGATTTAGGTTCTAGTGTCGCAAGACGTGAAGGTTCAAGTCCTTTCGTCCGCATCTAAAGGTGCGACCCGTGGCGAATTAAATTCGCCACGGGTCGCACCTCTTTTATGCATAGCTGACTAACCATAAAGGCTCCACTCTCCTTAGGTTTCGTCTCCAGGGATGAATTTCCCCTCAAGTATTTAAGGGAGTAAGCCAGTCTTCCCCAAAGCTTCCAAATACTCAGATAGTGTTAGACCTGCCCTGTCTGCCATCTCTTTTAGGCCGTCCCAGGCAGCATCTGTAGTTCTAACGGTATGTGATTTTTTCGCTTCTCCGTGTATTGGAGGGCGTCCAGTTCTTTTTCCCATGTTCAAGACATCAGCATTCCTAAAAGCTATAATTAATATAGCATGGATAAATAGGTCGAAACAATGCAGTTCGGGTACAGGTACAAACTCAAGCCAAGCCGACAACAAAAAGCCACAATGAATAGGTGGTTGGATATGTTGCGATCGCAGTATAATTACTTACTTAGAGATAGAATTGAATCTTTTGATCAAGCTAAAGCTCCTAGGTTAGGCAATTACTGTGATCTAAAAAGTAAGAGTGAAGTGTGCCCGTTGACCTGTTCGGTTAGCAAATCTCACTCTGTTGGTTACCCATGGAAGAGTAATAAAAAGAACCCTAGAAGAACTGCTTACGAAGCTCAAAGTTCAAATTTGCCAATCCTTAAAAAGGAGAGACCTTGGTACAAGACTATTAACTCAACTGTTTTGCAACAGGCGCTAAGACAGTTGGATGTGGCTTTTTCTAAGTTCTTCAAAGGCGAATCTGGATATCCTAAGCCTAAGAGAATATCTAGATTCAGAAGTTTTAAATATTCCCCTGGGCAGGTCAAGGTAGATGGGAATCGGATTTACTTGCCAGGTATCGGATGGATGGGTTTCTTTAATTATCGTCCAATTCCCGAAGGGTTTAATGTTAAATCTGTCACTGTTCGGCGTAAAGCTCGTGGATGGTTCGTAAGTCTTCAGATTGAAGACAATTCAATTCCAGTCCCTCCATTAAAAGCCAGGGATGAGATTAATCCTGAGCGAGTTAAAGGTTGTGACTTGGGGATTAAAAAGCTAATCAGCATTTCCACTGGGAAAATGATAGCTAACCCGGCACGGACAAAGTCTTTTAAGCGTAGAGAAAGGCGTCTGAAGCTAAGACAAAGAGCTGCCAGCAGAAAAAAGAAAGGGTCTAAGAATAGAAGCAGGTCCTACTCCAAGGTGGCATCTCTCCATGAACGCATTACTAATAATCGTAATGCCTACCATTGGGAGACTGCCAATAAGTTAGTAGATGGTGCAGACGCTCTAATCTTTGAAGATTTAAACATCAGAGCGATGAAGTCTCGTTGCAAGCCTAAACCCAATGAAAATGGTGGGTACGATTCGGCAAAGCCGACGCTACGCGAACGCAATGGACAATCCGCAAAAAGAGGCTTAAATCGTTCAATATCTAATGCAGCTTGGGGAGAATTGGTCAATAAGATTGAGGCCGTGGCTGCAAAGTCAGGTATTCCAGTAATCAAAATAAATCCCAAGCATACGTCTCAAAGGTGTCCAAAATGTCACCACACGAGTAAAGAGAACAGAAAAAAAGAAAAATTCCTTTGCACTAACTGTGGTCATTACAACGACGCAGATGTAAATGGTGCAGTAAATATAAAAATTCGGGGTCTCAAAAAACTGGGAATTGACCCCACAAGACGCGCGCCTTAGAACAAGGCAGCCTTATTACAACAACCTAGAACCTTTTACCCATAACCCTTTAACTATAAAGGCTGCCTTGTTCTTACGGTAACTTCAAACTCAGCTACCTCCGGTGCGGGGGAAAGTTACGCCCATGGAGTTAACAGTGACTTAGTTGCTGTGCCTGGGAATCCCCATCCCTGAGGCGGGTGGGGAGGTTCAATGGATAATTAGTGCTACCTTACCTGTCATAGAACCGGCTTCGATAGCGTTGTGAGCAGCAGCAGCTTA
>NZ_JAAHGN010001214.1:0-2082 GCF_010672485.1 Moorena sp. SIO2C4
GCTTTGGGTAGTACCACTATCCACGGTAGGCACCAGATTGCTGTTACAACTAAATAGCCTATGGCACTGACTTTAGATACTTCATAATCTGGTGGCCATCGGGTATCCGCTATCCGCTTGAGATTTTCGTTGAACAGAAAGTAGTGGAAAAAGCCTGGGTTAGCCTGTTCTACTGCCATAAACCATGGCAAGGTTACTAGAGAGGTCACGATTATTCCTAGCCGAATTCGCAATTGCTGGAATAGTCTCCAGCTCCGTTGTCTAAATGCGATCGCTAAACAACCAATCAGGGGAAATCCTAGGAATACTGGCCCTTTGGTTAAGACACACAATCCTAAAAGACTATACAGACTTAACCAGTAGATCCAACAGTGAGGTGCCCTCTCTAACCGCCACAAGCAATAATAGGTAGCTAAGAGCAAGGTGGCCAAGAGTACATCGATCAGAATCTGGTGGGTAAACACAAACCAGCCAGTAGTCGAGCAAAGCATTAAAGCTGCTAGACGACCAGCGGTAGGATTCCAGAGTTCTCGCGCCCATTTCCAGGCAACTATCGCACCAAGCCAACCGATAATGGCTAGAGGGAGCCGTGCTGCGTACTCTGTGGAACCCCATAGGGTCGTACTGGTTGCTATCAGCCAATAAAGTAATGGGGGTTTATTCAGGTAGGGTGAACCGTTGAGATGAGGCGTAATCCAATCCCCACGTAACAGCATTTCACGGGCAACGCCGCCGAAGTGACCCTCGTGGGGTTCATACAATCCATATCCACTCAAGCCATGAATTAACACCAGCAACCCCAATAGTAATACGATCACGTCACTCCAGCCAGTAGTAGCAGAGGGGATCCGGGCTAATGGTTGATGCTTCAACACAATGGTTAAGGTCAATGATGGGTTGGTATTTTACACCCTAATACCAATATTTTTCAACTTGCTCTAGTAGTATTTGCTTAAAAGCTAGTCCAGCTCCCAATCTTCAATTTGTAGTCCACGAACTCTGCTAAATTCAGCCGTATTATGAGTAACCACAATTAAATTATTAGCAAGGGCGATCGCAGCGATTTGTAAATCATAAGGTCCGATTGGTGTTCCCATAGCTGCTAAATCAGCCCGGATTTGTCCTGCTATTCTGGCAGGATTGCTGTCTAACGGTAGAATCGTAAACTGACTGAAAAATCGTTGCAAAAGTGCTAAATTTATTGACTGTTTGGTACTACGATAAGCACCGTAATATAACTCCATCTCGGTTATGGAGCTGATAAAAATATTCTCTGGTTGTTCGGTAGCAAGGCGAGATGTCACCGCCGGACTGGTATTGTTCAACAGCCGAATGCAAACATTGGTATCCAAAAGGTAGCTCAAAATAGACTCTCCCTGGTTTCAAACTCTTCTTGCTTCCCCCGCTCTAACGGTTCTCCCGCCCAACCCCCAATTACTTCCTCAAAAAAACCAGGCATCCAGCCTTGGGGTGTTTCTAGTTTTAAGGATGATTTTAATGGATTAAAAACCACCATAACTTCTAATTCTTCGTTCGTTATCCCTACTGGAACGTCCAGATGTAAAATACCATCAGACCCCACATGGGAGATTACTTTAATGCTTTCCATCGTGCTTTCTGCGTTATAGAACTTATCCAAGTTTATAGCAGTTCTAAATTGGGTGAGCTACTTCGTCCGGGAAGTGTGGGTCTTGTGGGAGGTGTGGGATGTGTGGGGGCAGAGGAGAGACAGGGAAGTGTGGCTGAAAGGGGTAGGTTTTTTACATCAAGGTCAAACGGTTTCACAACTTGCCTTTTGATTTGGCCTACCCATTTCTAATTTCTTCCGGATCTAGACAGAGCAATCAAGGATTAAGAAATAGTAGATGCACCCTGACTAATCCCTCAGCTACCCGCTGGGGATTTTTTTTGTTCAATTTTGTCTCAACCAATCTATCAGTTCTAAATTCTTCCGGATCTAGAGAGAGCAATGAAGGAATAAGAAATAGTAGATGCACCCTGACTGATCCCTCAGCTACCGGCTGGGGATTTTTTTTTTCAATCTTGTCTCAACCAATCTATTAGTTCTATGTGGAATAGCCA
>NZ_JAAHGN010001215.1:0-2077 GCF_010672485.1 Moorena sp. SIO2C4
TACCAGGGCTAAACGATAGGGAGTGGTAGGGGTGGGTAATTCAATTCCCTTGACTTCGGTCAGGGCTAGGGCTCTAGGTTCGTCTTCTGTACTGAGTGATGCAAATTTGAGCTGAGCACTTTTGGGAAACTGAAACACTTGGTAGAGGTAAGAGTCTGGGGATGCTTCAGCCAGATAGTCGAGCTTAAATCCTAGGATATCTTGGTAAATGGTGAATGCTCGTTCGAGATCAGCAACTACCAAGCAGGGGCGCTTGATGTGAAGCCGATCTAGATTAGGGGTATTGGGGTTGACTGAGGGCTGATTGGTTTCCATTCACCCACCTAAATTTCCCTTCGCTAATTATATAGCAAAGGGAATCGGGAATCGGGAATCGGGAATCGGGAATCGGGAATCGGGAGTAAGAAGTACGGAATATGGCATCAAAAATTATCACAATTTATTTAGGATTACGATAGCTGAAAGTTAGCTATTAAAAAAGTTTGCGATCGCATTCGCAAATCCCTCAAAGGAGCGGTAATTTTTAGATACAATAGAGACAGTTAACCCCAAGTTTTCAGTATTAGCAGCGGTATAGGGACCAAAGCAAGCAATGACACAATGGTTATAATCCTGGGGGGAGTTTACCATTGTCAAAAAAGCGGTCACTTCTGCGGTGCTACTAAAAGCAATAACATCTATCTTGCCTTGACGAATCAGATTCAATTCTACATCATAGATAGTTTTATCCAAAATTCGGGTTTGATAGGTCAATACTGGACTGACTTTTATGCCCAATTCCTGTAAACCGGAAATAAAATTGGGAATGACATTAGGTTCTGGTATCCCGACCACCTTTGGAATAGGAACTAATATAGTTTTCTGATCAATAGTTGGATAGTTAGACAATTCAGTAACCATTCCGGTTGGGCTAGCTTCAGCCGGAACTAAATCAGCTGTTACTCCAAAATCCGACAATCTTTCGGCATCTTTTCCAATGGCAGACAGTTGACAATTTTTCAGCACAGATGTAGAAATCCCCAAGGATGCCATGCGCTCAAAAAAAGCGTCTATTCCGTTGCGACTAGTAAAGGCAATCCAATCAAATTTATGAATTTGCCTGAGAGCAGCATCTAATTCAGGGGAATTTTCCAACAGACAGGTTTCAATAGTTGGCATCACTATGGGAAGTCCACCCTGGTTAATGATTTGTTGAGATAACCGAGACCCATAGGTTCTTGGTGCTGTTACAATGATTCTTTTGCCATAGAGAGGGAGTTGATTTGATGGAGATAGAGGGTGCATCTTTTTATTGTCAATCTATATCAAGACAGGGAACAGGGAACAGAGAACAGGGAATAGGTAACAGGGAATAGGAAAAAAAAACTGTGGACATTATAGTTATTAAAAACGCTTTAAATGCTGCTATAGAGTTAATAAATAAATACAAAAAAATAATTACAGTTTTTTTGATTACCAAAAATTCCTATATACTTAATTAAATCTTGCCTCTTGCCTTTCCCAAAGAGATTATGTTCACAAATCAAATGGAAATGCTATATAACCATCCTAGGGCGAAACTAGTCAAAACATTAATATAGCGTTTTTCATACTTATGAGGTACAGTCAATTTTGTTACCCCGTCTCCCGACTCCCGACTCCCTCGGTGCGCTTTCCGTAGGCGAATTAAATTCGCCACGGGTCGCACCGCTCCCTACTCCCTACTCCCTTTGTTATAGATGAACAAATTAGCACTTACCTTAAAAAATCCCTCTCTCACTGATATCAAGTGGATCCTAAGCCTTTTCCTGGCCGCCCTTTTCCTTTGGGGTATTTTTCTGGGAAATGTACCCCTACGGGACTGGGATGAAGGCACTAGAGCCCTGATCGCTAGAGAAATCTATCGCACGGGTAACTGGCTCCATCCTACTCTGTGGGGAGAACCTTATCTACTGAAACCCCCTTTGATGGATTGGCTGATTGCTTTAAGCTATAAAGTAGGGGGTGTCCAAGAATTCACTACTCGTTTGCCTGGTGCTTTTTTGTCAGCGTGTGGAGTACCACTGCTCTATTTAGTAGCACGAGAACTATTCCTTCA
>NZ_JAAHGN010001216.1:0-2074 GCF_010672485.1 Moorena sp. SIO2C4
TCGCTTGCTCAAAATTCTCTGAAGCCTCTCTTGGTAGGCTTCGGCTTCAGTCGGGCAGAATGCATCTTCTAGGGGAAGTCCCACCACTTGTGTCAAACTCAGACCATATTGCTCAGCAGCTTGCCAGTAAAAAGAAAGGCATTTACCCGATGCCTCTTGAGTATAAACCAGCTCACACCCTAAACCCTGCAAAAAGTTAGAATCACCTTGTGCACTAGCGGATTGCCTATTTATATATCCAGTTTGAAAACATTGAAAATTCACAGGTGCAGCCATTAAAAGAAACCTGGAAACTACAAGCAACACCGGGAGCCTCAGTTCCCGTTTCAACAAGTAAATGCAACCAACCAACCCTAACCCACGAGCCAATGGCAACGTCTCAAAGTAGATGCCTTTACCTCTTGTCTATCAATCGTTCCACTCACCTCGGGGCGGCAGGGGAGGATTTCGGTCAAAGGTACGGGCTAATTCCTGATCTGTTCCCCTTTCACCCCTAAGCCATTGACGAATTGCCGTTTCTATTACTTTACTCGGATCATTAGTCAAGTGTTTGATTTGATCCAAGAGTTCCGTATCCAAATGAATAGAAATTTCTTCTTTGTCAGCTGAACGTGATAGATCTACGTTAGTAGCTTTGGTAGACTCAAGGTGGTTTTCAAGCAAACCCTCTTGATGTAAGGCATGATCATTCATAATCGATGGGCTAATAACACTACTAATATAACTTTACGATAACTGACAATTAGCCTGGCTCACTTATAACCATTCCAGGGATAGTACCCTTACCTCTGACGGAAAACATTAAAATACATTAAGTGAAGCATGAACTCAATAGACCAGTTATTGACTGGGTTTATACCAATAGCTTATGACTGATGCCCCTGTCTCTCATATTCGCAATTTTTCGATTATCGCCCACATTGATCATGGGAAATCGACCTTAGCTGATCGCCTACTGCAAGCTACTGGTACCGTAAGCGACCGCCAGATGAAAGAACAGTTCCTGGACAATATGGATTTGGAACGGGAGCGGGGAATTACGATTAAGCTGCAAGCGGCTCGGATGAACTATACTGCTAGCGATGGTCACGAGTACGTTCTCAATTTAATTGACACTCCCGGTCATGTGGATTTCTCCTATGAAGTGTCCCGCTCACTAGTGGCTTGTGAAGGAGCACTGTTGGTAGTCGATGCATCCCAGGGTGTAGAGGCTCAAACTCTAGCAAATGTTTACCTAGCCCTTGAACACGATCTAGAAATTATTCCCGTTCTAAATAAAATAGACTTGCCTGGAGCTGAACCGGAAAGGGTAAGTACCGAAATCGAAGATATCATTGGTCTTGATTGTAGCCAAGCGATTCGAGCATCAGCCAAGGAAGGTATCGGTATCGAAGACATCCTCGAATCTATTGTACATCTAATTCCACCTCCAAGCGATACCGTAGAGCAACCCCTAAGGGCGTTGATTTTTGACAGTTACTATGATGCTTATCGTGGCGTAATCGTTTATTTCAGAGTGGTCGATGGCACTCTAAAAAAAGGCGATCGCATTCGCTTGATGGCCTCTGGCAAGGAGTACGAAATTGATGAGCTAGGGGTGCTTTCCCCTAACCAAGTCCAAGTGGATGAACTCCACGCCGGTGAAGTTGGTTACCTGGCTGCTGCCATTAAGGCGGTAGCCGATGCCCGTGTTGGTGACACCATTACTTTAGCAAAAGCAGCAGCTATTGACCCTTTACCGGGATACACTGAAGCCAAACCGATGGTTTTTTGTGGCTTGTTTCCCACTGATGCTGACCAGTATAAGGATTTAAAGGAGGCATTAGATAAGCTGAAACTCAATGATGCTGCCCTGAACTACGAACCAGAAACTTCCTCTGCGATGGGATTTGGCTTCCGCTGTGGTTTCTTAGGCTTGCTGCACATGGAAATTGTTCAAGAGCGCCTTGAAAGGGAATATGATTTGGAGCTAATCACCACCGCCCCTTCAGTGGTCTATCAAGTGACCACCAATCAGGGAGAAGTCCTTGAAATTGATAATCCGAGTACCCTGCCATCCCCCCAAGAACGGGAA
>NZ_JAAHGN010001217.1:0-2072 GCF_010672485.1 Moorena sp. SIO2C4
CCTCAGCCCTCAGCCCTCAGCCCTCAGCCCTCAGCCCTCAGCCCTCAGCCCTCAGCCCTCAGCCCTCAGCCCTCAGCCCTCAGCCCTCAGCCCTCAGCCCTCAGCCCTCAGCCCTCAGCCCTCAGCCTTTAGCCCTCAGCCTTTAGCAGATAACTGATAACTAATAGCACCTCAAGTAGCGTGCCCTTAAGCTGATAGCTGATAGCTGATAGCTGATAGCTGATAGCTGATAGCTGATAGTTGATAGCTGATAGTTGATAGCTGATAGCTGATAGCTGATAGCTGATAGTTTATAGCTGATAGCTGATAGCTGATAGCTGATAGCTGATAGCTGATAGCTGATAGCTAATAGCTAATAGCTGATAGCTGATAGTTGATAGCTGATAGCTGATAGCTGATAGCTGATAGCTGATAGCTGATAGCTGATAGCTAATAGCTGATAGCTGATAGCTGATAGCTGATAGCTGATAGCTGATAGCTAGTTTTATTAGTACTCAAACGGTCCTAACGGCTCATCATCTTCCTCAGACAGGTCGATGGGTTTGTAATCCACATAATCGTTTTGGTCTGAGTAGTTAGAGGATGTTTCCTCCCTTGGGGTGGTACGACGCTTTCTTTCCCTTGAGGCTATCTGTGAGTCATAGTTTTCTGAGTCATAGTTTTCTATAGATTCACGACCGGAACGGCTACGGCGAACGGGTCTGTCTTCTCTATCTCTATCTAGATCTCTGTCTAGATCTCTGTCTAGATCCCGATCTAACTTAGCCTCCCAAGTGTCTACAGATCGTTCTACAGGTCGTTCCACAGATTGTTCCGAAGGACGAGAACGTCTACTACGATATGGTCTGTCTTCCCAATCACTATCTAACTTAGCCTGCCAGGTCTCTCTAGGTCGTTCTGAAAACTGACCATTAGAACGAGGGCGGCGTTTACGCGTCCGCTCTTCTAGCCTAGATTCCTCTGAACTCCCTCGACTCCTTGGTGGACGGCGGGTTTCTGCTTCATAACGGTCTATGCGCCTTTCCCTGGAATCTGCTGTGGGCCGCAAGCGAGGGTTGGAGTATTGCTCCTCTACCGGCTCTAGTTCATCGTATTCATCATAAACATTAGCCTCTTGTGGTTCTTCGCGGTAATAGTTACGGCTAACTGGTCGCTGGCGGTCTTCAAACCCAGCATCTTCCCGGGCTTTTTTAGTGGCAACGCCCCGTAACCGCAGACTTTCCACACCAAAAAATATTGCTGTACCGCTCAACAACAGCTGACTCAACTGCAAAATTGGATCGAGTCGCCATCCCTGAGTCACCAGAATAAAGCCACAAACTACCCCGACCACAGTGAAAAAGATATCATGGTCTCTGGCTAGTTCTGGACGGACCGAGCGCAGGAAATAGAGTCCTGCTCCGGCAAGCATCAAGAATATGCCCAAAAGGCTAGCTGAATTAAACCCAAAATTTACCATTGCTACTCTCCTATGGTCAGTTTTATGGTAGCGAGTTATTGGTCTTACACTCTACTGTAACTGGAGAACAACCATTTTACTCCTGGATCAGGAGAGATTCTGAATACAAAAATTGAGCGGGTTGTGAACCCACTCAATTTCCTGCTATCGAAGCTCCGCCTTACTTCGTTGAAGGCATAGATAGTAGGGATTTCGTTATGAGCGTTGGATCTTATCGCTCTGGCTAAAGACGATTAGTGCCACAGTGGCAGGAATAACCACAATGGCAGTACCCAAAAGTAAACTCCACAAAAAGTTGGCTAATGAAGGTGTCATAAAAACTCCTAGTTAATTTGTAAATCTTGTTTGTGATGCTCCTACACTTCCCAATCGGGTAAGTGTTAGACATGATTGCTTTCCCCCATGCCACTGCCGGTTCCCTATTGGAGCAGAGGTGAGGCTTGGTGAGGGGTGAACTAAGAACATGATACTATTATTGAGAAAGTTTAAATTAAATTAACTACAATCACAAGGACGCCCGTAAGCCACCTACCCACCTAAGGCGGCACGTAAGCTATCAGCTATCAGTTATCAGCTATCAGCTTATGGGTTAGGTCACAGGCTGGAAGCCTGA
>NZ_JAAHGN010001218.1:0-2069 GCF_010672485.1 Moorena sp. SIO2C4
TTGATCTATTCCGATCGCCTGAGAGTAATCAAGACTTGGATTATCGGTTACTGGTTGCTTCCCATCATCAATCACCCAATCTATCCACAATTGTCCATAGCAAGGACGAATTGTCACTTCTTTGACCCAGTCAGGGTCTATAAACTGAGGAGGATATAAGACTATCTGTGTCAGTAGTTCCGGTTTGCTTTCTTTACTGACAGAGGGATAAAACAATCCTTTCTTATAGGTAAGAGCTTGTCGAGGAAAGGTAACAGCAGCCAATCCTCCAGATTTTCTGTACCTAGGGAACCTAGGTCTATCTATTTGACCCTTGTAGTAAAGCCCGACAAGTTGATTGTAACTAGTAATTGCCTCACCTACAGTTTTTAAAGTTTGTTGAGCAGACTGAGCAGCCATTCCCTTGTAGTGAGGAGACATTTTTAAGGCTTTATCTAATTCAGGATATTTAGTAGTGCATTTGTATGTTTTCCACCCAGCTCTTAGTTCATCTCCACGCCAGTAAGTAGAGTAAGCTCCCTGTTCCTCAAGCCATTTGTAATGTTTATGTTTTGCATAATAAATGGCGCAATTAAACAGACTGTTGGCTTGTCGGCATTGAAATTCCCAAAAAGCCCTTTCTTCTTCTGAAAATGTCGCTCTGACAGGAATTGTCTTGTACAATTTGCATCACCTCCTTGTCTACTATTATCATTGCTACTACAGGTCTCGTCAAAAGAAGTCCGGGTAAATGGCAAAATTATCTCACAAAGATTATGAGTACCGTCGAACCGAAGGATCGGTCTCATCAATTAATTATCATTTCGTCTTTGTTCCAAAACGCCGAAAGGCTGTACTCGTAGATCATGTAGCCCGACAGCTTCAGGAAATAATATTTGATTTGGTTTCTGAACATGCCTGGAAGTTGATCGCAAAGCGAGATAATGCCTGACCACGTTCATCTATTTCTTAACGCACCAACCCATGAATCTCCTGCTGAGATAGCCCGGTGGGTAAAAGGTCGAGCATCTCATCACCTGCGGAAAGAATTTCCTAACCTCAAAAAACTGCCCTCATTGTGGACTCCGACCTATTTTGTGGCCTCAACAGGTCAAGTCAGCACTGAGGTGGTCAAAAAGTATATAGAAAGTCAAAAAGGGAAATAGCCAGGACACTTTAAGGGGGTTAACCCCGTCTCTGTTTTTCATCCCCGGGCTAAAGCCACAGGGTTCTCAAATTTCAGGAAGTTTTGATAGCCATCCATCATTGCTTCCGACCGCCGAGACTTTAAGCTGGGATTTTGCCGTAAATGCCGTTTAATTGCCCGACGTTGCTCTCTAATACTCAAAAACCAACTGCGGCTACGATTCTCTGGCTGATACTGCCACTTGAGCAGATGACCAAGCAGAACGCAAAGGCGAGTTACTAATTCCCGATATTCCTGTCTTCCCAAAGCTTGAATTTCTTCCTCCAGATGCTGCCAATCAAGCTTAGAAAATTGCTTATGCTTCAGTGCTTGGGCTTGCTGCTGAGTCCAACCATAAAAGTCTTGCTGGTATAGGGAAGGTTTATCCATAAAATTGAGAAAGTTATTACCGTTTTTTACATTACCCAAAATACCTATATAGTTTATTATCTCTTGCCTTTTGCCTGTTGTCTGTTGCCTAAAGTAGTATGTTCAAAATTTAAATTAAAATACGACTAACTGGAACAATTTTATCTATTATAAACCTTGATAAACCTTACAATATCATTCTGTCCAGCCCTCAATCATTGGCATTAAAATATTCACCAGCGGGTGGTCTATAGCTTCTTTTAAGGCTTCAGTTCCTTCAGCTTCCAAGGCATTGATTACTTTAGCTTTCAGGGTAGGATTACTCTTGATTTCTTGAGTGACCTTAGCTACAATTGCTAATTTTTCAATTTCGGTTGTGGTTGCTTTGGTTTGTGAGAGTTGGTTTAGGAGTTGCTGAATCTCTGCTGCTGCCTCTGCCAAATTTTGTTTTTGGGCTGTGGCATAGTTGTTCTGAGTGCTAACTATTTGGCTGTCATTGGCTGTTCCCGCGTAAGCAAAAGCGTTTGAGGAATTT
>NZ_JAAHGN010001219.1:0-2069 GCF_010672485.1 Moorena sp. SIO2C4
TCAGTAGGATACTCAGGCTCTTCCTCCTGACCTTCAACACTCATAAAGTCGTCATCAGTAGCATAGGTCATTGTTGAATCACTCCTTGGGATTGAAGGTTTCTAATCCGAGTCACTAATCCTACTGCTCCTTTACGGTCTAACTCTTTTAATATCTCAGAAGCGGGGATATCACTCAGTTGAGTTTTAATAGTATATTCTACCACTTTTGGCAGGGTATATTTTACCTGAGTTACTAATTCTTTTTGACTCTCAGGAATTTCTAATTTGGTGGGATTATTGACTAACTGAGCTTTGATGAGTTGAGTGTCATTTTTGTCGAAAAAGGAAGAATTCTGTAGCGTCAGCAAAAAGTAATTCACATCATCAAAGGTTCGAGCTGTACCGGAAATATCCAGCTCAATTCTAGGTCGTGAGTTAGCGTTAGACTCATCCTTAGAAGCATTTTTGTCAGTGACTTGCTGTTGCTCGATGTCTTTAATTTGGACTCCGGGGGGAGTGCGCTCACGAATGTCCTGTAACATCGCTGACCAAGGCTTAATTTGATTAAAGACACTGGCAAGAGCATTAGTTTCGTCGTTGACCAGCTTGAGTTCCTTGTTTAGCTTACTAATTCGTTGCTTTTGTGCCCCCAAGGCTGCCAGTTTCTGGTCAACATCAGCAATTTCTTCCTTCAACCGGGCGTTTTGATGTTGGAGAACCACCCAAAAACCTCCCACCAATCCAGGTAGGATTAGACCCACTGCAGCTCCAATCAGTAGAGGGGTCATTTCCCCTAGGGCCATCCCTGGTCTAGCCGCTCCATCCTGAACGGACTTGATCTCCTCAGGATTTCGGTCTTTTAAAAAATTAATATCAAGACTATACATAGTGCTATACCTCTCGTAATCCTAATCCAAGCACAGTTCCTAAGCTCGGTCGTTGTACCATCGGAATATCTTTCTCCACTTCTAGAGAAAGAGCCGCCACGGGATCCACCTGAATCGTGGGCAAGCTTAACCGTTGGGTGAAAAATTCATCAAGTTGTCCGATACCACCCCCAGGACCAGCTAGTAGGAGTTGGGCTACTTCTAGATTGTCCATCTGATTGAGGTAAAAATCGATAGAGCGCCTTAGTTCATCAGCAATTTCTCCCAAGACTTGGATCAGAGCCACCATCCCTGGATTTACTCCCGTCGAGCCGGTGCGCATGCCATCAACTGGGGTACTGGGAATAGTCATCCCCTGCAGGAGTTCAGTGTTTCTAGAGGCTGGTAAATTCATCGCCCGTGATAGAGCACTCTGAAGTTGGTAGGTACCAATGGGAACAGTACGGGAAAACTGCGGTACACCATCTACAATTATCGCAATTTCAGTACTATCAAATTCAATATCTACCAGAACCGCTGCCTCTTGGGAAGGAAATTGACGCAGTTGTTCTCGGATCGTCCGAATCAGGGCAAAACTATTAATTTCGAGTACATCTACTTGTAACCCTACCTGCTCAAAGGTATCGAGATAGCTATCGGTGATTTCTTTACGAGTAGCCACCAGCAGGACTTGCACCTTTTCGATTCCATCTTCATCCACAAAGAAGCCCAGCTTCTGATAATCCAAATCCACTTCTTCCCGGGGATAGGGCAAATATAAGCCAGCTTCATGGTTTAGTACCATATCCCGGAGCTCGTTATCATCTAGCTCAGCAGGAATCGGAATAATCCGGATTACTGCTTCCCGCATGGGTAAAGCAGTCGCAACCCGCTCCACTTTCACTTGACTTTCCTGTAGGGCTTCTCGAATCAGTTCCGCTAAACCAGGGGAATCAACAATCTGTCCTCCTTCCCAGATCCCTTCTGGAACCTCATGAGCATATAGGGTGGTAGCTTTGAGGCTCTGACCTTGCCGCTGCAATTGAGCAATATGAATTCGTTCTGGGGCTAATTCTATACCAACACCTTGCTTACACCGGGAAAATAAATTTTTCAAACGGTTAACCATATCTAGCAAAGGGAGTAGGGAGTAGGGAGTAGGGAGTAGGGAGTAGGGAGTAGGGAACTTGGGCTCAAAAATTTTCACAATTGATTGATTTAG